>NZ_WUDQ01000256.1:0-5118 GCF_009827695.1 Paenibacillus sp. OT2-17
TTGAGATACTATTTCGCAATTTATGTTATAAAATGTATATACTAATTTGAAGTTTACAGTAGGAGGAACTAAGTTGGACTACAAAGAATATATTCGGGTGATTTCCGATTTTCCACAACCAGGGATTAGTTTTAAGGACATTACGACCCTGATGAAAAATGGTGAACTATACCGCAAGGCTATCAACGATATGAAGGAACTGGTATCGGATTTGAAAATTGATTTGATTGCAGGACCAGAAGCACGTGGGTTCGTTGTTGGTGCTCCTTTGGCTTATGCGCTTGGTGTTGGTTTTATTCCCATCCGTAAAAGTGGCAAGCTCCCTGGGGAAACCATTGAGGAAGCATACGGTTTGGAGTATGGTAAAGATACGCTGGCGATGCATAAGGATGCTATAGAGCCAGGCCAAAATGTTCTGATTGCTGATGACCTGCTTGCTACAGGTGGAACTATTGCTACATCCGTGAACTTGGTACGCCAGCTTGGTGGTAATGTGGCAGGGGCTGCTTTTCTTATTGAGCTGTCTGACTTAAACGGTCGGGCGAAACTGACTGATGTAGATGTATTCACCCTGATTACGTATTAAGTATTTTGAAACCCGGGTTTCCCGGGAAATAATTATGTGCGGATCGCCTAAATAGTCCGATGGAACATCTCTTTATCTAAAGAGTTGCTCCATCGGACTATTTTGTTTCTTTGTTGGAAAATAGGTATGAAAAAATTTCGTAAATGTCTATGAACATTAAAAAAAGGAGCAGAGGTGGTCATAAGGAGAATAGTGGTCATACTGATTTCAATCAGTTTTTGTTTTATTTTTTGCTAAGCAGAAGCTAGATACGGAAATAAGTCAAAAATGCTGCTCGTTGCTTATCGAGGGTTAAAGCAGTTATTGCAACTGACTTGGATGGGGTGCTCTGAAGATGGATGAAGGAGTATCTATTTTAAAAAGGCCGTGCATAAAAAAACGCCGCTCCATGAGATATGGATCTTTACACGCTTGTCTATACAGCCTGAGCGTGTGTTGATCCATAACTAACATGGAGCGGCGTTTTAAAGTTGAAAAAAAGATATCAATCTGGTGTTTTCTCGGTTAAAGGTTCCTGCGATTTATCGTTGGACCAGCCGAGCACGTCAATCAGCTTGAAGAACAAGCTGAGGATGATGCCGATGATTGTAGCCAATGCCATACCCTTCAAGGTTACAGCGCCCCAAGTGAGCGTAGTACCACTGATTCCGACAACAAGCACGATGGTCGCAAGCAGCATGTTGGTTGGCTTGGCGAAATCCACCTTTTGCTCAACGAAGATTCTTAGACCGGAGGCAGCGATGACACCGAATAATAGTAAGGATACGCCGCCCATAACTGGAGCTGGAATATTAGAAACAATCGCTGAGAACGTGCCTGAGAAGGACAGCAAGATGGCAATGACAGCCGCCCCGCCAATGACCCATACAGAGTACACTTTAGTTAATGCCATGACACCAATATTTTCACCATAAGTCGTATTAGGTGTAGAACCGACAAAACCGGAAATGACGGTGGAAATACCGTTACCCAGCAGTGAGCGATGGAGACCAGGATCTTTGGACAGCTCGCGCCCGACAATGTTGCTAGTCACAAGTAAGTGACCAATATGCTCTACGATGACAACCAGAGCAACAGGAAGAATCGTCAGCATAGCAGAGGTATTAAAAACTGGAGTGGTAATTGCAGGATGTCCGAAAAAAGGAGCGTCTGCAATGGCCTGTGTATTGACCATGCCCATAAAATAAGCAAGCACATAGCCCACTACGATACCGATCAGAATATGAATGATTTTAGCAAACCCGCGAAACAACACCGCACCCAGAACAGTGACCCCGAGTGTAACGAGCGAAAGAGTAATCGTTTTGGGATCTGGAGTCCAGGCTTTAGTAGGATCGGCATTGATAATGCCTGCCATGCCTGCTGCAACCGGAACCAGTTCCAGACCGATTAAGGCTACGATGGAGCCCATAACAGCTGGAGGAAAAACGACGTCCAGCCAACGGGTTCCGGCATATTTAATTACCAGTGCGACGAGGCAGAAAATAATACCTGTAACGATGAAAGCACCGAGGGCCATAGCATAGCCGTTGCCGCCGGGATTGTTTTTAAGCACAAGACTGACGGGAGCGATAAAAGCGAAGCTGGAGCCGAGATAGGCGGGAATTTTGCCGCGGCAGATCCATATGTACAACAATGTGCCAATACCGTTCATTAGCAAAATCATGCCGGGATCGACGCCGAAAATATTCGGCACCAGCACAGTGCTGCCAAACATGGCAAACAAATGCTGTACGCTGAGCAGGAACCCGGGTCCTGCCGGTAGCTTTTCATTAACTTGAATTTCGCGTTGCAACGCAGTTCACTCCTTAGTTCTTTCAATTATTCTTATATACATTAATTACTTTTCGTAATTTTTTCAATATAATTCGTTTCATTTCGTCAACAATCCTCATTTTACTTATCCATGTGTGACAGAATAATGCGACAATGCCAAACCTGTAATAGTTGACGTGCGACGTGCTAACCGTCATAATTGTAGGAAATCACTTTTAAAAGGGAACCTTTGCGCGACATTGATCGGCGGGTTCCATTTTGCATAGAAAGGACACGGAATAGAGCAGAATGGGGATAGAGCAATTACTTAAAAAGGCCGGGGCCTATACCAGAGAAGCAGATCTTATCCGCATCAGGGACGCCTATGATTTTGCCGAGCAGGCCCATTCCGGCCAGACTCGTAAGTCCGGTGAACCTTATATTCTGCATCCGCTTGCGGTTGCTGATATCGTCGTTAATATGCAGATGGATACCATCTCCATTATCGCCGCTCTTTTACATGACGTTGTGGAGGATACGACGGTGTCTTTGGCGCAGATTCGCGAGCATTTTGGCGATACATGTGCGATGCTTGTCGATGGTCTGACGAAGCTGGAGCGTATCCAGTTCCGTTCCAAGGAAGAACAACAGAACGAAAATTATCGAAAAATGTTTATTGCTATGGCGCAGGACATTCGTGTCATCGTCATTAAGCTAGCAGATCGTCTGCACAACATGCGTACTTTGAAATATCAGTCAGAGGAAAGCCAGCGTCGGATTGCTTATGAAACGTTGGAGATTTTCTGTCCGGTTGCGAATCGACTGGGTATTTCAGCTATTAAATGGGAAATGGAAGATATTGCTCTACGCTATCTGAATCCTCAGCAGTATTATCGCATCGCTAATTTGATGCATAAGAAGCGGGCTGAGCGGGAGCAGTTTATTGATAATGTCATACAGCGTATCAGAGAGAAGCTAGAAGAGATGGGCATTCAGGCTGATCTGTCTGGACGCCCTAAACATATTTACAGTGTGTTTAAAAAAATGACGACGAAGAACAAGCAATTCAATGAAATATATGATTTGCTGGCGATTCGAATTATTGTGGATAACATTAAAGACTGTTACGCCACACTGGGGATTATCCATACGTTGTGGAAGCCAATGCCGGGGCGGTTTAAGGATTATATCGCTATGCCTAAGGCCAATATGTATCAGTCCCTTCATACGACAGTAGTAGGTCCCAACGGGGAGCCTACCGAGGTACAAATTCGCACAGTGGATATGCACCGTACTGCTGAATTCGGGATTGCGGCCCATTGGGCCTATAAAGAAGGCAACGGAGCAAACAACACTAACTTTGAGGATAAAATCACCTTTTTTCGAGAAATCCTGGAGCTGCAAAATGAGGCGAAGGATGCGTCGGAATTTGTGGAATCGCTCAAAATGGACTTTTTCTCAGACCTTGTGTTTGTGTTTACTCCTAAGGGAGAGGTCATTGAGTTGCCAGCCGGATCCGTTCCGCTGGACTTTGCTTTCCGTATTCATACCGAAGTTGGCAATCGAACGATTGGCTCTAAGGTAAATGGAAGAATCGTACCTTTGGATTATCGACTTAAAACCGGTGATATTGTCGAAATTATGACGTCCAAGCATTCTTATGGACCTAGTCAGGACTGGCTCAAAATTGCTCAGTCCTCTCACGCGCGCAGTAAAATCAAACAATGGTTCAAGAAAGAAAAGCGTGAGGAGAATGTTGAAAAAGGCCGCGAAAATCTGGAACGTGAGCTAAGAAAACGTGATATCGAGCCATCGGTGTGGATGAGCGACGACAAGCTTCAGGAAGTGGCACAGAAGTTCTCCTTTAACGATTCCGAAGATATGCTGTCTGCGATTGGTTTTGGTGGTATAACCGCAGCGCAGGTCTGTACACGGTTGACAGAGAAGCTGCGTAAGGAACAAGAAGAGGCACGGTTGATCGAATTGACGACCGAGGTCAAGGAGTACAAGCCGCAGGGCGAACGGAAAAAAACACCGACTAACGGTGTCAGCGTCAGAGGCGTCGATAATTTGCTCGTTCGTTTTGCACGATGTTGTAATCCCGTACCGGGAGATGACATCATTGGCTATGTAACACGTGGACGCGGCGTATCCGTTCACCGGACGGATTGCCCGAATATTCCTTCGGGTACGGGCGAAGACCAGGCGCGTGTGATTGAAGTGGAGTGGGAAGAAGCAGCGGAAGTCAATTACAGCGTCGATATTGAGATTACGGGGCATGATCGCAACGGTTTGCTGAATGAAGTGCTTCAGGCCATTTCAGAGAACAAAACTAGCTTCTCGGCCGTTACAGGTCGTACAGATAAAAATAAAATGGCGATGATTCACATCACGATTCTCATTCGCAACACGGATCATTTGCATTCTGTTGTCGAACGGATTAAACGGGTGAAGGATGTATACACTGTGCATCGGATTATGCAATAACCTTATTAAGCGTACAGCTAGGTTTATAGCCTTTGTAACGCATCTTGGGTAGAAAGACCCATAGGCGGCTAAAAGAGCCGTAATACGGCTATGAGCACCTTTTAAAAGGGAAGGTTAAAGGAGATATCGGATAGGCGATGAAGATCATTATTCAGCGCTGTAAAGACGCCCAGGTAACGGTGAATCAAAAGGTGGTCGGCAAGATTGGAACCGGATTAATGCTGCTGGTTGGTATTGGTCAGGGAGATACAGCAGCCGATGCCGTTTATTTGGCGGATAAAACAGCGGGA
>NZ_WUDQ01000257.1:0-5111 GCF_009827695.1 Paenibacillus sp. OT2-17
GGTCTAAGTCCAATATTAAGTGCGATACGTTGATATTGGACAACATGTCATCATCAGATACGATTCCGTACAATGAAATTAAAAACGATCAGATTACTTTGGAGCACGAGGCAACAGTATCCAAAGTGTCCGAGGAACAATTGTTTTACTTAATGAGCCGCGGGCTTACAGAACAAGATGCTACACAAATGATTGTAATGGGCTTTATTGAACCGTTTACCAAAGAATTGCCAATGGAATATGCCGTTGAAATGAATCGGTTGATTCAATTTGAGATGGAAGGAAGCATCGGTTGATTCATTAATTTAATAGATCAAACCTTTATCATTCTTTAAAGAGGTGCTAGTAATGAAGAAAAATAATTCGGACGATTCAGAACTAGCTCAAATTACCCGAGAGATACGAAAACTTCAGTTCTGCTTCAATATGCTGTCAGGATTGAGCGCAAGTTGTGGTGTGATGATACCTTTAGACTCTATTCATACGCTTATAAGGGAACTTTCGGATCAAGAGGTCACTCTTAGGCAAAAAGCAAAGGATCACTCAGACGATCTAGGGTGAAAAAAGGTCTGAATTGACGGTTGATAAAAAATGGGAGGAGTTGACATAATGGATGAAAATGGAGTTTTATTCGATGAAGTATCGGAAGTTCTTCTCAAACTACGTCCTTTCTTACTGCGTGACGGTGGAGATGCTGAACTGGTCGAAGTTGAGAACGGTATAGCAAAATTAAGATTTTTGGGAGCTTGCAATGGTTGCCCAAGTGCTACGATTACGTTAAAGGTTGCTATTGAGCGCGCAATTCTTGAGGAAATTGATGATATTAAAGAAGTTGTACAAGTATTCTAAATTCCTTGATACTGAGCAACTGAGTTAGTCCTGTCGCAGACCATAGCTACGGAAGTTGATCCCGCTGCTCAATACCAAAGTACATCGACAGATTACCTTGCGGGTCGAAATCGACGAGCAGCGCTTATTTTACTTCATTAAACAAGGTATTATCACGATTGTATTCGGTATCGAGTGGGAAACCGTGGAGGTTCGAGTCCTCTCGCCGGTATACACAAAAGGATGATAAAATGCTTAAAGGCATTTTATCATCCTTTTTATTATATATTCATGATTTTGGCAACAAGGTTAACATGGATTTGACCAGCGCTTTGATCTTATCGTAAGATGATGGTACTGAAAAAACTTTTCTAGTTTACTGAGCACGAAAGAAATGAGGACGAATATGCAGGAAAGAATTTTGGAGGCTTTTGTAGAGGAAGTTCATGAAAATGGTTTGAAATTTACGATGGATGATCTTGCGAAAAGACTCGCCATTAGTAAGCGTACGTTGTATGAACATTTTTCGTCTAAGACGCTTATTTTAGAAACACTTATTGAGCGTACTAATGATGATATGATTCGTAAAACTGAGCAAATTATCGAAAATAATGAGTTATCTTTGTTAGACAAGATTAAGCAGTCGATTAGGGTCATGCCTCTGTATTATAAGTTTTACGATTTAAGAATATTGGACCAGATGAAAAAGTATTATCCTGAGCAATGGAAAAGGGTACATGCCGATTTAAATGACTGGTCTCCGATTAGAACATTAATTCAGGAAGGCATTCGAGAAGGAATAATAGTGAACAAAAATGAGGCTCTGATCATGAAGCTTATTATTGAATCTGTAAATTTAACGCTTGATCAGCGTTTCTTTCTGGATAACAGTGTGACGGTAGAGGAAGCAACTTATTCTATTGTAGATATTCTGTTGTTCGGATTGGTCGAAAAATAAAAAAATAGCCTCAACAATATGCTGCATATTTGAAGAGGCCATTTTTTTATATGAAAACTAATAAAACAATTTTAGTTTCAATTGTTTTTGAAAAAGAATAATGAAGTTTACCTGATGTTGAATAAAGAGATACGGAAAAGGAAGGGTGGAAATATGTCTATACTCACAAGAAATCGAGGAGCAATGCTGTTATTGATGCTTAACATTTTTTTGGCATTCATGGGGATTGGCTTAGTTGTCCCTGTGTTACCTAAGTTTATAAGTGAGCTAGGGATGAATGGTTCCTCGATGGGGCTGATGGTTGCAGCTTTTGCGTTGACACAGCTTTTGTTATCACCATTGTCAGGAAAGTTGTCTGATCGTTATGGACGTAAAAAGTTGATTGTTTCTGGGATGTTCATCTTCATGTTATCAGAGCTTGTTTTTGGACTGGCAAATTCCATTCCTACCCTGTTCATAGCACGAATCATGGGTGGAGCAGGGGCAGCATTGCTTACTCCTTCTATTATGGCCTATGTCGCTGATGTGACCTCGTTTGAGGAAAGAGGCAAGGGAATGGGAATGATCAATGCAGCGATCAACACAGGCTTCATAATAGGACCAGGGATTGGCGGTTTGCTTGCCACATATGGAATACGCATTCCCTTCTTTGCGGCAGCAGGAGCTGCGGGAATAGCGGCTATTTTGTCTCTGTTAGTGCTGCCTGAGTCTTTAAGCAAGGAAAAGCAACAATTTAATAGAGAGCTTCCACGTCAAAAAGAAAATCTTTTGCAGCAATTTGCCAAGTCATATCAATCTCCATATTTCATGGGTTTACTCATTGTATTTGTCGTTGCTTTTGGGTTAGCGAACTTTGAAACAGTGTTTGGACTGTTTGTTGACCATAAATATGGTTTTACACCAATGGATATTGCCATCATTATAACGACAGGCTCCATTATGGGAGCAGTTGTCCAAGCAACTATATTTGGATGGATCATTAATCGTTTTGGAGAGAAAAAAGTAATTCACCTCTGTTTGGCTATTGGGGGCGTTTTCATTTTTCTAACCCTATTTGCTGAACAGTATGTGATGATTATGCTGACGACCTTTATCATTTTTCTGGCTATGGATATCCTTCGTCCAGCAGTAAGCACTTCTCTATCGCGGCAGGCCGGAGATGAGCAAGGCTTTGTGGCAGGAATGAACTCGTCCTATACAAGCTTGGGTAATGTGATTGGACCGTTAATTGCAGGACTGTTGTTCGATGTTCATATTAACCTGCCTTATATGGTTGCAGCTATAGCGTTACTGGCTTGTCTTGTCCTGTCACTACGCTCCAAGCAAGCGGGTGAGCAACACTCGATAGCCCGTGCAGCAGAACAGCATAGAGGGTGATAGCCGCAGGTCTATATTCATCCCCGACTTAGGTCTAGGTTCAAAAACCGTCTGGGGTCCGTTTTGTCGAACGCTAAGTCAGCGTACAATAAGAACATAAGCAAGACACAGTGAAAGGCGGTGAGAGATGATGAGAGTTAACAAAGGGAATGGGTTAGCCATTGTACTGATCGTGTTGGGTTCGATTATGCTGCTCGGTAAGTTTACTCCGTTTTTCGGTCACTTTTTAGGACATCTGATTGGTTACTTAATTCCGATAGCTATGGTCATGCTAGGCTACTACGGTGTGAAAAAAGGAAATGCGCTCTTCGGCTGGATCGTACTTGTACTCGGGGTACTGATTTTGCTTGGCAAACTGTCCTGGCTTCTGGGACCGCTACTGGCAATCGGGTTGATCATATTTGGTGTTTCCCTGCTGAGTGACCGCAGAAGACGTTACTGATTTAGCAGTTTGACGAATGAAAAAAGATTGTAGCAACGAAGTGATAAATTATGGCAATACGAATTGTGAAAGGAGCAGACGCAAATGAGTGTTTTTCGAAGAATGCGAGATATCACGGTAGCGACCTTCAATGAGCATTTGGAACAAAGCCAAGACCCGGTGCAACTAATTGACCAGTTCTTGTATAATACCCGCCAGGAAATTGCCGAAGCGGAAAAACTCCATCAACAGTATGCGATGCACACAAGACAGATGAAGCAGCAGTTGGATCATGCATTGTCCATGCAGACCAAACGGGAGGAACAGGCGCTACTGGCTTTGAAGGCTGATGAAGAACATATCGCGAAGCTGGCCCTTCAGGAGAAAATGCTATATGCAGAAAAAGAAGAGCAGTATAGAGAACTGTGGGAGCAGAGCCGTGAATCACTACGTGAGCTAGAACAACAGCTAGATACGTTAAAGACAGAATATCAAACGGTACACAGCAAGCGTCAGTATTATGCGGCACGTGTACAGACGTTGAGACTCCAGCAGCAAATGAACGAACGGGCTGGTACATACGGTGGACGAAATGTTCCCCGAATGTTCAACCGCTTGGAAGACCGGGTAGCCGATATGGAAGCAGAAACGATGAGTCTGCGTGATTTACGTCGGGGTGAGGGCGACCATGTACAGGATGCCCAAGGCGGTGGATCGTTGCTTGAACAAGAGTGGGAGAGACTGAAAAGCAAGCTGAACAACAGCGGGAAGGAGTAAATTGATAATGACCCGAATTTACAGATCAAGCCGGGATAGAGTAATAACAGGTGTATGTGGCGGTCTTTCTGACGCAACAGGAATGGACTCAACATGGATTCGTATTCTGGTTGTGATCAGTTTCTTTATTACAGCAGGAACCACATTTATGATTTATGTGATTGCGGCACTGGTTATCTCCAAGGAGCCGAGATCTCCTTTCGATGGAGGATTTGGCCCTGACAGCGGACCCTATAATCAACAGGACCCGCGCTATTATGGCAGTAACAATACAAGATCGCAGTATGGGCAGGGAACTGGTTACAATCAGGGCGGCGCATACGGCAATTCGAACCCGTTTTTTGGTCAAGATGCCCGCAACTCATCCAAATTTAACACAGGTCAGAACAACGACTTGGATTCCATGATGGAAGATATTGAGAAAAAGGCAATGAAAAAAGAATTGGCAGAGTTACGCAAAAAAGTAGAGCAATTCGAGAAGGGAGATCGTAAATAATGGGGATCTTTAAAAGAATGAAGGATATGACAAGAGCATCGGTGAATGAAGTGTTGGATAAAGTGGAAGATCCGATTATTATGTTGAATCAATATTTGCGCGATATGGAGGCGGAAATTCACGAGGCTGAGGTAACGGTTGCCAAGCAAATGGCGAATGAACGACGTATGAAACAGCGTTTGGAGGAAGCGGTACGTGTATCCAATGAGCGTGAGAAGCAAGCCGAATCCGCATTACGAAATGGTCAGGAAGAA
>NZ_WUDQ01000258.1:0-5107 GCF_009827695.1 Paenibacillus sp. OT2-17
CTCTTGCTGCTGAGGTGTGGTAGTTTTGGAGTCGATGAATATATACTTTGTCACACCGACTGTAATCTTAGCATTGTTAGGATCATCCGTATTATCGCTTAATGGAAGGGGCAAAAAGCCGTATTCCTCATTTGCTGTATCATTGCTCTTAATTCCAGCCCACGCCCAGTTGCCCATAAACCAAAGCCCTACCTTGCCCTCTCCCAAAGCTTTGGCTCCATCGTCATATGTACTGTCCAAAGGCGAGCGCTTATTGATGCTGTTATCCTTGAGTAGGTCTAAAGTTTGTACCCATCCAGACATTACACTATTTTGGGACATATCGATGGAGCTGTTCTGCATACCTTTAACAAACTCTGAAAAACCCCCAGGCTGAACAGAATAAGACAAAGCTAAAAGATGAGAGCCGAGAGACCAGTCCATTGGCGAAAGCATGACCGGTGCTACTCCCGTCTTCTGAATCCTAGCCATTAATGAGTTCAGGCTGCTTCTGCTTTTTACCGAGGAAGCATCAAAAGAACCCCCTGTCGCTTTGTCCAGCACTTTCTTATTGTATATTAATCCGTAGCCTTCCACTGCAAATGGAAATCCGAGCACAGCATCGCTTTTCTTAACGGTGTCAAGTCCATTTTCTATTGTATCGGCTACCCACTTTTCTTTACTTAAATCAACGGCTTTATCCAGAAATTGCTGAGTGTCTCCCGGATCAAGCATCGACATGGTCGCTGCACTTCCTGAGCCGTACATCGACATCAGCTTTTGATATGCAGACGTTCCCTCAGGAGCGGTTATAATCTCTAAAGATACTCCGGGGTGCTCTTGATTGTATTGTTTTGCTACTTCTTCTAATTGAGTTTTTATTTCACTTTTGGAATTCAAAAGTGTAATCTTGGTCGTCTGCTGTGATACTGGTGAGGCTGAACAACCTATAAACATCATTAAACATGCTAGAGAAATCGCAACTTTTAGCTGTATTCTCATTAACTTTCCCCCTAAGGATTTACTTTGATAAAATTTATGAATAATATTCAATGTTATCGACATAATTCCCCGGGAAGGTTAGAAATTTTCCATTGGTAAATGAAGGAAGTTAATTGAATAGTACAAACTGGTTGTTACGTTAAGTTAACAGACAGGACAGCGCAACGATCTTTATCCAGTTGCGTCTTAATATGGGGTAAAGTTGCTGTGCAACAAATTAAACCAAGAAAGGAGCAATCATTTATGAAAAAAGCTTTCTTTGGGGCTTTTCTTACAATTTTTTTATTTATTTCATCGTCAACTACTTATGCAGCAGAAAATCAAATCAAAGTTGACGGTGTGACTACTACATCCGATGTGAAGCCCGAAATGAAGAACAAACGCACAATGGTACCTCTACGTGTTATTAGTGAAAGTTTGGGGGCTAGCGTCGAGTGGTCCAATTCCGAGGTTATTCTCGCAAAAAGCGATATGAAAGTGAAATTAGCAATAAATAGAAGCACCGCGGAAAAAAACGGAGAAAAGATACTGCTTGATGTAAAACCATACACGAAAAATAATCGCATATATGTTCCACTTCGTTTTATTGCAGAGACGTTTGGCTGTAATGTCAATTACAACAACTTTGCAGTGACTGTTGATACTAAACCATTGTTCATAGACGGTGTACAAGTAAAAGCATTGCAATATGAATACCATATGTTTATGGGCGGCGTAGTTCAGCAAATTAATGTAAATGCATTTAATGAAACCATTTATAATATTTTTGCAAAAAACATAGGTGAAAAGGTTGAAGCACCTGCAAACTACTCTTGGAGCTTCACTATTGACACATTTGGGTCTTATTATAAAAATGCACAATATGATTTCTTAGACCAAAAAGGGAAAAGCTTAGTTCGTTTTGATATTTATTCTTTAATTAGTCCTGTTCCATCTGAACTTTCAACAGAATATCCAGAGATTTTAGTTCATGACGTATCGAAAGATGAGTGGTATTTGTTTAACGATACCGCAAGAAAATCCATTAATCAGTTAATGTTTACCGCTGGGAAGAACGGTTTTCTGAAGATTATAAGTAATACAACTGTATAATGTGATTTTTTCTTATTACACTTTTTTCGTCTCCAAAAGTTAAAAGGCGAATTCCCTGCTGAATATGCTTCACATGGGTTTGCTCTACAAACCTGTTCCAATCCTGCCCTATAATCGAGGCATGATGAGCCATCTTTTCTAATGAACGATAATAGGGATGCATCTGCTCACCACTCCTTGACTTTTATAAAGGAATCGAAGATAACTTTTTTGGCTTCGTATATGAAAAACAGGGGTTGTCCTGCAGGTCTGGTCAGACCTGCTGGACAACCCCCAGCGACGTGTTCTATCAGACTTCCGCAGCATCCTCTTCCACGAAAAGAGATACCTTGCGGATGCCATCCGCTCCGATCACGACAAGCCCCTGATCCGACAGACGGATTTCAGGGATAACGACCAGTGCGAGCAGTGACAGTGTCATCAGCGCGTTGTTCAGCATGCAGCCGGATTGCTGAAGCGCCCGGCTGATACTTTCGGACTGCGCAGCCACCTCTGCAAACGGAGCTGGGGACATCAGCCCGGCGATAGGCAGCGGGAAGCGCGTCTCACCCGAGGCGGATACGACGACCACGCCACCACGCAGGGCAACAGCCTGCTTCGCCGCCTGGGTCATGAGCTCGTCATCATTACCAATGACGAGCAGGTTGTGGCTATCATGCGCGACGGTCATGGCAATCGCAGCCGGCTCGGTGAAGCCTACACCTGTTACAAGTGCAACCGCGTGGCTGCCACTGGCATGATGGCGCTCGAAAACGGCTATTTTGCACAAATCCTGTGCAGGATCTGCCGTGACTTCTCCATTACGGACCGGAACGGTCATCCGCACTTCCTTCGTGTCCACGTGATTTTCCGTAACACGAATCACTCGTACAGGTACATCCCCTTCCTGTACTGGAGCCGCAATGCGGAAATCTGCAGCACTCAGCTCTCGCCCCAGATGGACGGTGTCCATCACTTCCGCAGGATACACGAAGCCGTCCCAATCGGCGACTATTTGACCGTGCTCGGCCACCAGCTGGCCCGCTGCGATGGTAGCCGTCACATTCACTTCGGCCAATCGTCCATCAAGCAAAATAATGTCGGCAATCGCACCCGGAATGATCGCTCCGATATCCCGTGCCACGCCGAAGCGCTCTGCCGTATTCAGCGTGGCCATCTGAAACGCGGTTACGGGCTTGACGCCCTGTGCAATGGCATGACGCACGACGAAATCCATCTGTCCTTCATGGAGCAAGGATTCTGCGCTGCGGTCATCCGTTACCAGCATCATGCGGCGCGTGTCGAGACCCATTTCCGTGCTGGCTCGGATCGTCTCGGCCACATCATGCCATGCGGAGCCTTGCCGCATCTTGGCATACATGCCGAGCCGGATACGCTCGGCTACATCCTCGGGCGTGACACACTCGTGGTCGCCCGTAATTCCCGCGGCTGCATAGACCGGCAGACGCCAATCATCGGAGGCCCATGTAAAATGGCCATCCGCCACCTTGCCCGCGCGCAGCGTGGCCTGAATTTCTCCGATCATCACATCGTCTCCATAGACGACACCAGGGAAATTCATGACTTCGCCCAGCCCGATCATATCCGGGCCCCAGCTTAACGCCTCTGCGACTTCCGCCGGGCCGAAGGAGGCACCCGTCGTCTCCAGCTCCGGACCTGTGGACGGGACGCAAGAAGCCACCTGCATGTAAGCAGCCAGCGGTGTCGTACGTGCTTCGTCCAGCATCAGACGAAGCCCTTTTAGACCCAGTACATTGGAAATTTCATGCGGGTCAAAAAAACCACCCGTCACTCCCAGCGGCAGTACAGCCTTAGCGAACTCCGTTACGGTCAGCTGTGTGCTTTCGATGTGACAATGTCCGTCTAGTAACCCCGGTGCCATATAGCGGCCTTCCGCTTCAATGATTATGGTGTCTTCTCCAATCGTATGACTGACGTCCCTACCGACGTAAGCGATACGAGAACCTTGCACAGCAATAGACATGCCCGGCAGCAACTCGCCCGATACCACATTGACCAGTGTTCCTCCGCGGATCACCAGCGATGCCTTGCGCTCTCCTCTAGCTGTAGCTACCAACTCGGGTACACAGTCCGCCAGCGGCGGGCGTTGAAATACACTCTTCATGTCCATTACGTTTGTAACCTCCGTTTATGCTTCTTACCTGTTTTGCTTATTTGCTTATGTTACTGGAATACGCTCCATAATGCCAGCCAACTCTACATCTATTCAAGCATCGCATGGGTTTCTAAGGCATTTGTCCCCAGCTGATTGCCAATGTCCTCTCTATAGAACACGATCACTTTCTTCCATTTTGAGGGTATACGTATCCGAATCCCGTAAACTCACGAATGGCGTAATCTCCCCTATGCTATAAATATGCAGCAGATGCATCGCTCGCGTACAGGCGGTGTAGAACAACTTACGCTCACTCTCACGCTGGTATTGTTTCGCTGATCCGTCATAAATCAGGACCGCATCGAATTCCACGCCTTTTGCCAGGTAGGCCGGAATGATATGAATCCCCTTTTCAAAAGCAGGAGTTGTTTTCTTAATTAATTTTGGCTTCACTGACAGCTGTCCTTCCAGCGCTTCGTAGGCTGCCGCGCTTTCGTCAGCATTTTTACAGATCACCGCGATGGATTCATAGCCTTCTGCCAACAATTCTGTGACATTCCCAACTATCAATTGATGCAACTTTTCAAGCGAACGCACCTCGGTTACAAGAGGTTTCTCACCCTTACGGTTAAACGGTACAATATGCTCTCCCCCAGGGACCATGCCCCGGGTAAATTCCACAATCTCCTGTGTTGAGCGATAGCTACGTGTGAGGGAAATCATCTCGGTCTGATCTGCACCATACAACTCATACAATGGCTCTGCATCCTGAAGCACCGAGGCATGGGCATAGATGGCCTGATTAAAATCACCCAGTGCCGTCATTTTAGCCTGTGGAAATAAACGCTTGAAGAACGCCAGCTGGAATGGGGAATAGTCCTGTGCCTCATCAATAAACACGTGACGGATGTTGCTATT
>NZ_WUDQ01000259.1:0-5075 GCF_009827695.1 Paenibacillus sp. OT2-17
GATTTTACCGAGCCGATAGCGCAAAACCCCGTGTCCTGCGTATCTTTCTTAAATGCCTGGGTAAGCCCGGTGATTTCAATAGGATCACCGAGCTCCGTTCCAGTACCGTGGGCCTCAATATAACTGACTGCCCGGGCATTTACGCCTGCTTTATCAAAAGCCTCTCTAATCAGTTCACCCTGTGCTACCGGGTTAGGCACGGTATACCCGTTTGTTTTTCCTCCATGGTTGATACGGGTTCCCCGAATAACCGCATAGATATGGTCCTTGTCTGCAATGGCTCGTGACAAAGGTTTGAGCAGCACAACCCCTGCACCTTCGCCAGGGACAAATCCATTCCCGCCTTCCCCAAAGCTTTTACACCGCCCCTCAGGCGATAGCATTCTCATCGTACTGAGAAAGATATAGATTGAAGGATGAAGATATAAGTTGACTCCTCCAGCAACAGCCATTTCGCATTCACCGTTAAAGATATGCTCACAGGCCTCGTGGATTGCAGTTAATGAGGAAGAGCACATGGTATCAACCGGGATACTGGGCCCCTTTAAGTTCAAGAAATAGGATATTCTGTTGGCTACCGAGCTGAAGGAGGTTCGCGGAAATACGGGTTGTCCTTGTTCCCACAGCTTTGGTCCATATAGATTGAACCCCGTTCCGGTAATTCCTGCAAAGACGCCAATCCGGCCATTATACTGTTCGGCGAGCTGTTCCCTGCTATATCCTGCATCCTCGAAAACCTTCCAGCATTCTTCCAGGAATATTCGCTCCTGAGGATCCATACTCATTGCTTCCCGGGGAGATATATTAAAGAAGAGAGGATCAAAATCTGCAAAACCCTCCACGAATCCTCCATATTTACTATAGCTTTTGCCCTTCTCAACCGCTTCTTTGATGTCGGAACAGTAGAACCCTTCCCTCTTCCAGCGTTCCGCAGGGATTTCTGTTATACAGTCTTTGCCCTGTTCCAAATTACTCCAGTACTCTTCCATATTTTTGGCCTGCGGATATCGTCCGCTTATACCAATAATCGCTATTTGCTCGTTTTTCACACGGTCTCTGTTAGTAGCCGTGTTGCGGATACGATTGTTTTCTTCCTTTGGCAGGGTTGACAAAGAAAACTCGCTGGCAGCATGCAAGGTTGCGGAAATGGAGACGGATTTCTCTTCCGTCTTTATCGGGCTTCCGAGTCCTGTCCACCGTACGCATTCCTTGTGATAATCAGCAATAAAATATTCGGCCACTGCCTCCAACGTCTGATATTCATAAAACAAGGTCATTGATATTTCTCCAAAAATGCCCTGCAGCTTTTGATTAAGCCTTGTAATCATGATGGAGTCAATGCCATAGCTTTCCAAAGGCTCGCTGACATCAATCTTGTCAATGCTCAGCTTGGTAACTTCTCCAAATAATAGTTTTAGCTGATATAAGGTTTTTTCCAGAAGCAGTTCAAGATTCACCTCTGAAGAAGCTGACTCTTCAACATATTCTTTCTCCTGTGGTTGGGACGCCAGGAAATACTTTTGCAATCTGGATTGCTCACCTTCTATTACTAATAACTGATTCAGGCCAGCGGCCAGACCGTTATATAAAGCCTGGATACCGTTTGAAGCTTGCATGGCTACCATGCCAATACTTTGCCAAGCCCTCTCCGTGTCATCGTCCACATGCATCCCTCCATCCTTCCAAAGAGGCCAATTGACAGATAGCGTCTGCCCTTTGCGCCCCTTTGAGGATACAAGGCTGTTTCGATACGCGGCATAGGCATCCATAAAGGCATTAGCGGCAGAATAGTCGGCTTGACCGGGGTTGCCCATAATCCCAGCTATTGAGGAGAAGAGAATAAAGAAATCCAGATGTAGCTCCTTGGTCTCCTGATCTAAGTTCACCAGTCCGGCAACCTTTGGTGCCATTACTTCCGCGAACTCTTCCTGTGATTTATTCATAATAAAACGATCCTGTATTACTCCAGCACTATGAAGGATACCATCAAGGCCTCCATACTCTTCCCTGATCTCAAGGATCAATTTGGAGACCTCTTCCTTCCGTGCTACATCTACCTGTCTGTACTCAACGCGGGTCCCCAGCGCCTTCAACTTCTCCAATATGGCCTGTTTGCCTTCGTCTAGATTTGAACGGCCTACAAGAACTAGCGTGGCTTCCCTGACTCGCTGGGCGATATCCTCCGCAAAAATAAGTCCTAAACCTCCTGCACCACCCGTAATCAAATAAGTCCCCCGATCCTTCCAGGGTACTCTTCCCGTTGTCTCAGTGGGTTTCATCTCGTTCCAACCGAGAACCAAACGTTTACCATCCTCATACCGTATCCTTTTATTCTTTGGATATTGACTGTTCTCTTTTAATTTCTCAATGACCTCTTCCAGACCTACAGATTCCAATTCTACGAGTTGCCCTACGATTTTCGGGTTTTCTTTCTCAGCTGTCTGCAGTAATCCCAATAGTCCTGCGAAAGGTTGCTGTGCGCTTTGTGCGGAAACTGCAATCTGTATCAGTACGCTACCCTTGGATTCCTCTGTGAGAACCATTTGCACTTCCGTGAGCAGCTGGAGGGCATACGCCTGAAAGCGTTCATCCATGCTACTTTGGCTGGCATGCAGCTTGATGCAACGGGTTCCTTTCATGAGCGATTCAATGCTTCGCTCCGCGAAATGATCCAGTTCGCAAAGCACCACCAGATGCTGGCTAAATTCAGGGCGTGCCACTTTCTGATGAGCAACTTGCTCTTTCCAGAAAGGCTCAAGCATAAGGACTCCCGTATCCGCCAAGGACCCCGCAGTCCCTGTTCCGCTTTGCGGGGCCTCATGTGAAACCATTTGAGCTTGAAATTGGCGTATTTTTACAATGGCATCCTCTTTCTGTATCCGTCCGCTTTTTACCTCGCCTAGAATATATTGAAAAAAATCCTTCATCTTCTATTGCCTCCCAGCACGTAGAAACTTCTCATTTACGTATACATATATTGAGGATTTCACTGGCAGCCTCATCAACAGACAGGGTATCGTTCATCATTTCATCCAAGAGTCTGCCGCACAATATATCATCAAAGTCTACATCGCTCTCACCTTGCGAAAATAATACATAGGCTTTTACTTGATCCTTGCTTTCAGAAGTCCAGTAATGCTCTTTAGCAAAAGGGTAGGTAGGCAGGCTGATACGGTGAGGCATCTTCCCTGTGTAAAGTTTTTTCCAATTCAAATTTATCCCTTTGGCCCACAGCTCCAAAAGCTTGGTATATTTCTTTTTGGAAATCCAAAGATCGATCATTTGTTGCAAGTCTTCGTCCCCCGAAAAAATAGACAACGATTCTCTGTTACGTTTAGCCTGTCCTCTATATAGGTTGAGCATGTTATGGCGTCCATCCACAAAACTCTTTAATTTTTCCTCAAGCTCTGCGGTAGATTCCACAAGTATGGCTAAACGCTCCTCCATCGCTTCGCGCCCCACCTGAAGCGTGTAAGCAATATCCGATAGGCTTGCGGAGAATAGCTGACCCTGAAGAGCATTCAGCAGCTGCCTTCCCTTTTCCTTAAGCTGCTCCTCGCTCTTGGCTGACAACACGATCATGACAGGTCCCTGAGAAGCGGATTCTGTTCCAGACTGTTCCTGATACTCGGGAATATACTCTTCAATCACGATATGAGCGTTTGCCCCGCCTGCACCAAAAGAAGATATTCCAGCCCGTCTTGGATATTCTTTTGTGATTCCATCGGTTGTAATTACCGGTCTCTTCCATTCCTCCAGGCTTTGCTGAACGATAAATGGAGTATTGTTGAAATTAATTTCAGGGTTCAACTTCCTTGAATGTAAGGATGGTACTAGCTGGCTGTGCTTTAGCTGCAACAATATTTTAGTCACTCCTGCAATGCCTGCTGCACTCTCACAATGGCCTATATTGGATTTGACCGCCCCTATGGCGCAGAACTGCTTATCCTTTGTGAATTTTTCGAAAGCCCTTGTCAGTCCTGCAATTTCAATAGGATCTCCCAGAGCTGTACCGGTTCCGTGGGCTTCAATATAACTGACTGTCCTTGCATCGACATCCGCACGCTGGAGCGCTTCTTCAATCAACCAGGATTGAGCTTGAGGGCTAGGTACTGTATAACCGCTGGTTTTACCTGAAGCATTAAGCATGCTCCCTTTGATTACTCCATAAATATGGTCGCCATCTGCAATGGCTTTCTCCAACGGCTTCAACACGATCGCGCCGACACCCTCTCCGTCGACGAATCCATCTGCCTGATCTCCGAATGACTTACATTCACCCGTTTTAGAAAGCATCGTCATAGCCGACAGCTTGATATAGTGTATAGGGTCTACAATCAAGTTGACTCCCCCGGCAATGGCACACTCGCTTGTACCGCTATACAGACTTTCCAAAGCCAAATGGATCGCCGTCAATGAGGAAGAACAAGCGGTATCTAAGGACATACTCGGACCTTGGAAATCCAAATGATAGGAAACCCGGTTTGAGATGGAATTATATTGAGGCCCCAAACCGTAATTCCCGTTCATAACGCCTGCAAATACACCGACTCTTCTACTCTCACAAAGATTGGCAGGGGTATACCCAGCATCCTCTATGCTTGCATATGCTGCTTCCAGGAAAAGTCTTTCCTGCGGATCCATTGTTTCGGCTTCTGCGGGAGAAATCTTAAAGAATAGCGGATCGAATAAATCAATGCCTTCGATAAAACCGCCCGATTTCGTATAGATTGTGCCCCTTTTCCCTTTTTCTTGGTCAAAGTAGGTCTTCCAATCCCAACGGTCTTTCGGAATTTCAGTTATGCAATTTTTACCTTCTCTTAGATTGTTCCAATATTCCTCTATATTACGAGCTCCCGGATAGCGTCCTGACATCCCAACAATCGCAACATCCCTAATTTTGGAGGATCGTGTCGTTGGCTTTTCCTTTGTGCTGTCAGAAGGCTTAAGGAAACGCCCTCCCCGGTCAAACTTCATTGGGACAGTAGCGAGTAATTGTGAAGCAGGGACCTCTTCAACTCTGGAAGTCTCTTCGGTCAACTCCTGTTCCTTCATTCCTACCAGCTTCTTCAACG
>NZ_WUDQ01000025.1:0-27749 GCF_009827695.1 Paenibacillus sp. OT2-17
AACCGAAGTCGGTTTATAGAAAGAGCGATAAGCTCATTTTGAAACTGACGAGATAAAAATATCTCTTGTTTGATTTTGCGAACAAAATCGTTTTACTCACTCGTTGTTCAGTTTTCAAAGATCAAACATTCTTTTTCGTTGATTTAGCTTGTCGCTTCATCAACTCTTATATCATATCATGTCCGAACCAACTTTGCAAGCATTTTTTTGAAATCTTTTCTTGTAACACTCGCTCGCAACATTGTATTTCTTGGCCGGAATTAGAATATACCATATGCATATCCCTATTGCAAGCATTTATTAGATAAGATTTCACAATGCTTTATTTATTATTCGTTTTCCTTCTATATAATAGCTTCTTTGTATCTATCTGCGTCTAACTACAAAAAAAGAACCTCTTCCCTTAAGCAACAGGAAAGAGGTTCTGTGTTCTATATCTACTGATTATTCGGAGCCCATAAAGGCAAAGCGGATCACTACAATAATAGCAAGCACCCACATGAGCCAGTGAATTTTAACTTTATTGCTGGTAAACAGATTACTGAACACAGCCAGCACAACGTAAGACAGAATACCAGCAGAGATACCATTCGCGATTCCACCTGTGAAAGGCATTAGCACGATGGTCAAAAATGCAGGAAACGCCAACAGGAAGTTATCCCAGTCGATGTTGCGAACCTGACTCATCATTAGGACCCCAACGATTATCAGAGCTGGAGCAGTAGCGGCAGAAGGCACAACCAGAGCCAATGGTGCAATAAACAGGGCCAACAAGAACAGAACACCTGTCGTTACAGCAGTCAGTCCGGTACGTCCGCCTTCTTCTACCCCTGCGGAACTTTCTACGAATGCTGTAATCGTACTTGTACCCAATACTGCGCCGGTACTTACGCCAACAGCATCCACCAGCATCGCTTTACCGATAATTTTCTCGCCTTTTTTCTTATCTTTCATTATACCCGCGCGTGTAGCTGTACCTACCAAGGTACCAAATGTATCAAACAACTCTACAAATGTGAAAATGAAAATGATATCAAACAGACCAATATGCAAAGCTGCTTTCAAGTCTAACTGACCTACAGCCAAATTACTGAAATCAGGAATCCAGTTGCCTGTTGTCAAGCTACTCAGATTTGTTACTCCCATCGGAATACCGATTAATGTAGTAGCTACGATTCCAATCAGCAATGCACCTTTGACCCGAACGACCATCAGTGCTGCGATAATAAGCAATCCGATTAGCGCCAGCAGTGCATCCTTTTGATGTACCAGACTTCCCAGAATCAAATTAAAAGCATGACCCGGAACCGGCTGACCAACATCTGTCCCTGGAACGATACTCACCATAACCAGATTACAAAGCTTGAAGCCGACAATCGTAATAAACAAGCCGATACCCACTGTAATGGCTGTCTTTAAATTTTCCGGAACCGCAACAAGCAGCATCTGTCTTACTCGTGTCACGGTTAAAATCAGAAAGACGATACCGGATATAAATACAGCGCCAAGTGCCGCTTGCCAAGTAATCATGCCATTGGAACTCAGGACTACAGTCATAAAATAAGCATTCAAGCCCATACCCGGCGCCATGCCGATCGGCACATTAACGAATAAACCCATCAGTATGGTAACCAAACCTGCACCTACCGCCGTCGCAAAAAAGACAGCTTCACTGGGCATACCTGCTCCAGTCGGACCTAAAAAAGTATTGTTGACCACCAGAATATAAGCCATGGTCATAAAAGTAGTAATCCCCGCAATAATCTCTGTGCGGACGTTCGTGCCATGTTCCTTTAATTTAAAGAAACGCTCCATGAGTCGTAATTCCTCCTACGCAAAGCATACTCGTATTGTTATCGTTCGTTTGAAGTAATATTCGCATTCATATGCGCTATATTATTACATTCGTTATTTTAGGCTCTCACCTACTGCTTGTCAACAGAAAAAGCGAATGTTACAAATTGAACACATATGTATTGTTCGGAAAACAGAAAACCCGCAAGCTATTATTCAGCTGCCGGGTTATGATTTAGAGGAATCAGATATTTTTGTACTTATCAAAGGCATTCGCTGTGTCCGGTATATTTTCCAGATAAACGATCTTACCTTCCGCATCCAGCCGGGCCTTGTCCACTCCAGTAAGTGTATAAACTTCGCCTGTTGCTTTTTTACCACACACTGCCCATTTGGTTTGATAAGTATCAGGTTCTCTGGGTACAGGTTTCCAACCTTCATACATATGCTTGATTTCGAGCGATCCCTCAAAGAACATATTCAAGAAGCTTTTCCAACTGTTCATACCTTGTTTTCGATCACCATTCAATACAAACTCAATCTTCTCAGAAAAAAGGCTAATTAATCGTTCTCTACTCTTCTCGTCATCTTTTGCTAAATCATAGTAGTGAAAATATTCTTCTAAAATCTTCATCGTGTGCAATTCCTTTCGTGCTGTATATGTGTATGCGTCCTTATGAGAAGGTTATTGCAATTTTACCGACAGCGTGGTGAGTTTCGCTTAAAGCGTGTGCGTCATACAAACCTTTTTGTGAAAAAGGAAACGTAGCTCCTACTACCGATCTTACTTTCTTTTGCTCCAACAGATCGGCAATTTCCTGTAGTTGCTGTCCGTTGGGCTCCAGCCATATATTTTTGGCCGTTACGTTGTACTCCTTCACCAGCTCTTCGTCAAAATTGCTGACAATGGATATGATCCGTCCGGTATCCCTTTTCATTACCTTAAAGCTATTCTTCTGAACATCCCCGCCCATCGTATCGAACACCACGTCCACATCAGATAAAACTTCCTCAAAACGAGTTGTACGATAGTCAATGATTTGGTCGGCTCCCAATGAAGCAAGCAATTCATGATTACGCTCACTGGCTGTAGTAATGACATAGGCTCCGGCTTGTTTGGCAAACTGGATAGCAAACATACCTACGCCACCTGCACCTGCGTGGATTAATACTTTTTCCCCTTTGGTCAGTTGACCATGTGTAAAGAGCGCCTGCCAAGCAGTCAACCCCGCCAAAGGTACAGAAGCGGCTTCTTCCCAAGAAATTGAGGCAGGTTTACGTGCCAGCAGGTGATCATCCACCAAGGTATACTCGGCATAAGTACCGAACCGTGTGGTGTCCGGGCGTGCAAACACTTCATCTCCCACTTTCCAATCGGTGACCTCGCTGCCTACTTCCGAAATAGTGCCGGCTACATCCCAGCCTAAAATAATCGGGAACTCCCAATCCATCATTTGTTTTAAGTAACCTTCACGCAGCTTCCAGTCAATTGGATTGATGGAGGTAGCCGCCACTTTGACTACAACCTGATGAGCCTGTGGTATAGGAGTAGCCACTTCTCTTTCTTTCAATTCATCCTTGCTTCCATACTGATCTATAACGATGGCTTTCATATTCATTTCCTCCTCGCACATTTACATATTCTTTACATTGCTAGACATACGTTGTAGCACATCTGTCAAAACCACAATTTCCTCATCTGTAAACTTACAGAGCAGCTTTTCCTGAAAGGCTTGTCTTTGCTCTGACAAAACTTGCAGCTCTTGAACCCCTAATTCGGTCAAACGTATATAGGTCACACGCTTATCCTGCTCTTTTTTACTACGTAAAATCAGACCTTCCTCTTCCAGCCTTCTCAGATGTCGGGTCACTGCTGCACCATCCAGAACGAGCAGGTGTTGGAGCTCCAGCTGACTTAGTTCCTGACGATGATCAATATGATACAAAATTTCGACCTTGGTAAAGCTGGTTTTTAATTGTGCTTCAAAAGCGTTATTCATTTCTTTACACAAAAGATGCATGCGATAAAACAACTGGCTTCTTTCAGAGCAATGTTCGATGACAAACCCTCCTTCTAATGCTTGACCCATCAATTGATATATCAAGTATTATACACCCCCTCTAAAAATAAACAAGCCCTGAGACAAGTCTATATATACAAATCCTACAATCACAAAAAAATGCTCAAGCTAAACGAATAAGCCTGAGCAATCTAGAATTTGTAGTTAGTAGGGTCATTCGATAAAACGATGAAATGGTCCAAATTACAGTGTATTCATAAATCCGATAATACGGGCCGCCATCCGCTCGTGGCCTGCCTGATTCGGGTGCAGGCCGTCAGGAACACCATTTTCCCCTGTAAAGTACATCTGTTTATGTACAGGCAATAGTGGTTGAATTCCGGCGATATTCCACAGATCGCAGCACGGGAAAGAATAAAGTGAGGCCACTTCTCTCACGGCCTGTGCATACGCGCTATAGACTTGACCAGTAATGGCATTAGGCAGATGCTCAGGAACCGTATCACTTGATCCGTGAGGCGGAGTCAAAAAGACGATCAGCTTGTCCGGGTAACGGTTAATTAGTCCTTCGGCAATATGCTTGAGCGCACCATAAAACGTACGCGTTTCTGTCGATGGCGTATCCAAGCTACCGAACGGTATTTCTCCCATCGAAAAATCGTTTCTTCCCCCCATAAAAAAGATCACGTCTGCATGAGGGTTCATTTTCTCATAACGCTCACACATCGGTTCAAAACCGCCGCTGGCTACACTGCTGCCGGATATGCCGTGATTCTCAAAGGTTAGGAATCCCAGTGCGTCGCTCACAAGGTGGGGGTAAGGCTTTTCTCCATCACGCAATTCATATCCAAACGTAATGCTATCGCCCAGAAATACAGCATGGCTGCCTTGGTATTTGCCTTGATTGATTGTCATTCGATATCTCTCCTATCTATTAGATCGTATTGTTGATTTCGATAAATTTATGTTCAATCGCTGTCATTTCGTGATTTGGCCGGGTTATTAAATATGTATCCATGTAGCCGAAGATTGGGGGAGCGGGCAAATAGGATGTTACTTTAAATTGCCGCGCCAGCTTTTTGGACATGAGGGTGATTCCCATTCCCATCAAGGAAAATTGCACCATCGTATCAAACACACCGACCTCTACCACCTCGCCATGAGTCAATTGCATGTCCTGATACATCTTCTTTAAATACGTGAGGTACAGGCAGCCATCCGACAATATGATAATAGACGCTCCTTGGAGTACCTGTTTGAGATCCGAGCCTTCATGTATGCCTTTCCCCACCAGCACCAGTTCTTCACGGCATATTTTTTGATAATGAATATAGGGGTTGGTGGGATACCCTGTAACAAAAGCAATATCAAGCTCGCCGTCGAGGATCAACCGCTCCATTTCCGTGGTGGTTCCGGTTTTTAATGTAACTGAGGCCTGCGGGTACAACTCGTATACCTTCGTAAGCGCCCTTGTTGTTTCCCCTGCAACAATGGACTGCATGGTACCGATGCGCAGCTTTTCCTCCTGCGGTCTCATTTTCATCTCCGTGTCTTGCCATAGCAACAACATTTGCTTGAACTGAGCATACAAGGTTTCTCCTGCGGGTGTCAGCTCCATACCACGGGGTTTTCGATAAAATAACGCTGTGCCGTAATGGGCCTCCAGCTTCTTTATTTTGGCCGTCATATTCGATTGCAGGTGATTCAACTTTTGTGCTGCTTCTGTCAGGCTTCTCAGCTCTGCCACCGAAACAAACGCCTGCATATTTTCAATATCCATCCCTTCACCACCCATCAAATAAAATGATACCTATATCATAAACAAGCATTATTATTTATGAGTTAAGTGTATTATATTGGCCTTGGATGCAATTTCCCACCCTCATTTTAAAAATTAGGAGGTATGGCAACATGATCAAAAAGAAGATTCGTGTAGGTATCGTAGGAGGTTCGATGAATAATAAATGGGCCAGTCAAACGCATATTCCGGCTTTGCTCAAGCACTCGAACCTGGATATCACTGCCGTCGGTACCTCTCGTATGGAGAGTGCGCGACAAAGCGCAGAAGAAGTAGGTGCGGCACTAGCTTTTGATGATTCCAAAAAGCTCGCAGCTTCCGAGGATGTGGACATGGTCGTGGTGAGCGTAAAAGTTCCCCATCATTACGAGGCGGTGATGGCGGCAATTCAAGAGAGAAAGCATATTTTTTGTGAATGGCCCTTGGGGGCAAACACTGCGGAAGCTGCTGAAATGGCCAAAGCGGCGGAACTGGCAGGCATTCATCATACCGTCGGCTTGCAGGCACGGCAGGATCTTGAAGTGCAAACGATGAAAAAGCTCGTGGAGGGCGGAGAGATTGGTGAAATTATATCCTGTCATATGCAAGTAGCTACTCCCGGCAAAGGAGGACAAGTAAATCAGGACACCGCTTATTTGCTGAATAGAGCCAATGGGGCTAATCTGCTTACGATTAATGGCGGACATTCCCTGGATGCGCTGCAATACATCGTTGGCGAATTCCGCGAGCTATCGGCCATCACATCATCCCGTTATCACGAAGCCACTATTCAGGAAACGGGTGAAGTCATTTCCAAGGATACAGCCGATCAGATTCTGATTCACGGACTATTGGAAAAAGGAGCACCGGTATCCGTTCACATTCAAGGTGGAGTGAGTTCTAAGTTTGAGATAGAGATTCAAGGGAAAAAGGGCATTTTGCGTTTGTCACAGAATCCTTCGCATGGGCATGTTCAATTCGGGAATCTAACGCTCGAAAAACTTGTGTACGATCCAAGCAGTACGCAGAGTCATGGTCCTAATGGTGCTTTTGAACAAATACGTATAACTAGAGAGCCTAATATAAGCCTAGATTTCCCAAAAGAAGGGGTAACCCTGAATGTAGCCAAGGCTCATTATGTTTTTGCCGAGGATATTTTGACACACACCCGTCTCGCTCCCGATTTCAACCATGCCTTAAAGCTGCATCAGCTACTGGACCGCATTGAGGAATCAGCTGCAACTGGGAAAAGGATCGTATGGTAAGGTTGAATTATAAAAAAGAACCTTTAACACCACGATAGATGTGGAGTTAAAGGTTCTTGATCTTTTAAAATCATGCATTCTCGACCTTTATACTGTCACTTTCAACCAAAATAACTTCCGCGTTGCTGATTGGATATAAATTTAATTGGTTGCCATATTCCTCAATGATGTTCTCCACCGCTTTTTTAAACGGGATGTTCGTATGGTGGGGGACTGGATAGAATTCAATTATCCCGAGCGCAATAAAGGAATCCAAAGCAGGCGCCTCCTCCACATTGTCCATAAGTCGGGCATATTCGATATTCGGTGATAAAATCATCGAACCTGCCGATTCGCCTATATATAACTTCCCTGCATTAACTTCATCAGCAATGATTTTGTCAGCCCCGGTTCTTCTCAACTCTTGAAGTAAATAAAATGTGTTGCCTCCGGTAATATAAATATAGTCATTTTCTCTAATTTTACTCTCTATTTCATTCAATGTTGCTGTGGCGATTTCGATTTCATCCACGACTAATCCTAAATTCTCTAATGCTTTTTTCCCTGAATCCACATAAAACTTAACTTTCTCTGGAATACTTGCGGTTGGGATGAAGGTGACTTTTTTTCCTTCTAAGTTTTCACCAGCGAAATGGACTAAGCATGGTGCAACATCCTTAAATGAGGACGACAGAAATAATTTTTTCATCTCTTTATTCTCCTTAGAACAGCGTTTAATAAAACAGATATGCAACACTTTAATCTAGGTACATTATAAAATATATTAGTATCAAAACATGACACCATTAGAGCATGACATGAAAAAGAAGTGAACGTTTAATTTCATACTTGATTTAAGCTATTTATAGCTTAAATCTAATAAAACCATATAAAAAAAGGAGACATTACCATTGAATAATATCTCCTTTTTTCAGCTTCATATTCCGTTTTGCAACAATAAATGACTTCATATCTCCGCCGCATGAGGCAATGCTGTTCGCCTTTAGCTAACCCCCGTCGATTGAGGTTGCCGTACAGTAAACTTTCCCGAGCAAAGGTTCGACCTGGCACCCGTAAAAAAGACTCCAACCGCATAGCGATATTTCGCCGATACGGAGGAGTCCTGATGTTGTATTGGTAAATCTTAAAGGATTGATGGTTACGGCGCGGGAGTCTCCGCGTTTATTCCCACTCAATCGTTGCTGGTGGTTTGGAGGTGATATCATACACGATGCGGTTGACGTTGTCCACTTCGTTTACGATACGTACCGAAATTTTCTCCAGCACATCCCAAGGGATACGTGCCCAGTCCGCGGTCATACCGTCGATGGAGGTTACCGCACGAATGAAGAAAATTATCCAAAATAGAGTGAATTACAATTCAATTATCACGTTATTTATGTATATCAATTGTAGCAGGTAAAACCATAAATTTCAATAATGAAATGTGCAGAACATTGTAGCATTAAACTATTTAACATTATTATATATAAATATTTAGTTAGAACTCTCTTAATTAGCAAAACAAAAAACACTCACCAATCTACTAGGCGACTGCCTTTCATCTTATTTTATATCAGCAAAGGGGCTCCTCACTGTTTGAGGCAATATCACATTAAAAATCTCAAACGTAAATATAAAAAATAGATATTATATATTCGATATATATTTTAGAACAATAGGGGGGCTCGTAATGGGAACTGAATCTGATTTTAATATTATTCCATACCTTGCAGCTATAACAGGAGTTTGCGGTTGGATTGTTGCCTATTACACAAGCAGGCGTCAAAAAAAATATGACCATTTCATAAGTAATATAGAAAAACAATTCCAAACGATTAGCAGACCATTAGTTTATGATATGGAAGCTATTCTTGATGAGAACAATAAACAAATAAAATCAGATAAATTTATAAAATTCATGCAGAAAATTGATTCCAATGAATCTCCTTTAATTTTAGAATATGATTACGCTACATTAAAATCTCACACTCGATTATGTAATTTCTATAAGTATCATTATAAAAGTGATCCTAATGAAGAAAAATTCAATTATTTATGGGCATGCTTTGGAGACTTTTACGAGAATGTATTTAAAGATTTAAATAGGAGATGGTACATTCTACACAAGCATTATAGTTGGTTTGATAGAATGGAACACATGGGTTTATTCAATCGTGTTACGCATGAAGCTTTCAAGTTGCTCTTTGATTTATGTATATTTATGTTTAAATTTTCGCTTCAACTTTGGATTCCAATTATTGCAGTATACTTCATAAAGAAATTTGATACTGGTAGGATTTATGAATTAATTATGCAAACAGTCATTCCATTGCTATACTTTTCCTTTATTATGGCAAGTGTATGTTTTTTATTATGGATTTTAGATATTATTTTATTTCATTACAAAACTGAACCAAATAAGGATTTTCATACAATACATTATAAAGATGAATTAGAACTGGAACCTTGGCAGATTGCACGCTATATTATTAAATTCCCTTATAATGTTGATTATAGTGAACAAAATAAAGCCTCTAAGCCGCCAGAATCAAAAGACCAGAGTCTCAGAGATTCTGACTGAAGCAAAAAGCAAGGTATATGCTAACAGCTACACGCTAAGCTTCACGTTCTAGTTTTGTATAAAAGAAATATCAAGACAAATTTATTTGAACAAGAGGCAAAATAGTCACGAAATAGTCAATAGATCTTAACTTCTATTTTACTGATTTAAGAGGTTACAAAAAGCTAATTTCAGACTCATTGTAGAAACATCATCTAAATCTATTCATATAGGAATAGCACTTAGCTCTATATGCCAAGTGCTATCATTGTTTTATTTTATACACTGTTCACCTAAGCGTCTTTAAAATACTAATGAGGGGTATTAGTTACAAGTTGCAAATATCGAACAATCACTAATATAAGTATATCACTAAAACAAATGTCAAAATCACACTTCAGCGATTATCCAAATCTGGTTCCCTATATTTATGTGATTCCCCCTTTAGATTAACTGCTTTTCGACTTATCGCTACCACTTCTCTTCCAGCTATACAGAATACGCACAATAACTAATGCACACCCTATGATAAGAACTGCAGTATGCTTCTAAGAAAAATTGTTGCAACTCCTAAAGAAAGTCCGACGCCATCCCTAAAATAGTAACTACATCTGGTGCTTTGCTACTTTTGTCATGTCTCTTTACATAGATATTAAATATTAGCATCACAAGCGCAGTAAGCGTGTGCATATTAATGTTATATGCTACTCCCCTTTGTCATTCAAGATACATACAATTGCAATACATCACAGGAACTATTTGTATTTTCTAAGCGGATTACTCTTAAAAATGATACATAGGCACTACTTAATTGCCAAAACAACTTAAAAAAATCACTAAAAAGACGACTCATCCTATGGAAGAATCGCCTTTGTTCAGAATTAGGAATCAATTATTCCTATATTTTATTTGTGTTTTAGTACATGTTGGTTATAAAATTCGGATTTGATTTAACCCAGTAATTGCGCGTATCAGTATTCAAATCGTATCATTGCGGTTTTTTGCTTATGTTCATACTACTTACTAATGAATATCTGATTTTTTATACATGCTAGGAACTTTGTCGTACTTCCTCTTACCAATTAAAAACGCATCCCATTTTTCAAGTAACTTTGGAGAATACCTTTTCATGGCTTTTCTACTAAAACTTTGTTTAGAATTTGAAGTTAAAGAAATATACTGAAAGTTAACAGGTAACAATATTAGTATAGCTAAAATACTTAATCCTAAAATTATCAGACTGAAATCCCAGAAATCATCTGGAAAGAGTCCAAGTTCAAATAGACTATTACAACCAGAGAAATAAACCATTAGTAGTGAGAGCACATTTAATCCTTTAGTCGTTTCAAATAAGAATTTCATTGACTCATAATAAATTTTTTTCCAATAAGATTTAGTTTGAACGTACTGTTGCCAATTAAAATCACGATATAGTAGATTTATTGAATTTCTATATCCTTCTTTTATTTTATAAAATAAAGTACAATCAAAATCATACCAAAAATCTTTCCATATTTCTTCCTGACGTTTCTCTTTAAAAAGCTTATACTTACTACTTAATTCATAAAAATTATCTAATAATTCTAAGTTTCCTAACTTATAAATGATGGTATCTCTCGAAAGGTAATTCGTAAAAAATACATCAAGTAAATCTTCTCTTTTTCTAGACTCATTTGAATCAGAAAATATCTTTAACAACTCATGGTACATTGGATTAAAAACATCTTTAAGATTTTCTTGAGTATATTGAATCAATCTGTCATTTTTTTTAGTTCTTGACCCTAAAAAATAACCAAGAACAGCAGAAATAATAGCCGCTAATACAGGTAAATACTTAGTCAAATCAATCTCCATTGTCCGCCTCACTTAATATATGTTATATTAAATCGTTAGTTCTTGTTTCTTCAAAATATATAGTTAAATGTTGATATATCAAGTCAAACTAAGCTTGTTCTTATAAAATGAAAAAATACAGTTTTTTTGACTTTCCCTCAGCTTGTAGCTTTTTAACTATCCCAATACAAATACGCTAACTATAAATAATTATACAGAAGGTGGTGGTGTTCCTCTCTTGTAATCGTGTGATATTCTTCTCAGCCACTTGCATAATTTATACTGCTTATTAATACTTTTTAAAACAATTGATTTAAAAATAGGATAAATTATAAAGAAAGGGACAAGAACCAAAAAAAACGCTATAGTTGCCAAAGAACCCACTAAAATAAAAACCTTGTCATATAATTTCTCTTGCAACAAGACATTATAACGAAAACCTACATATTCACTCCAAATGGGCAAGATAACTATTCCGCAGATAGATACAGGCAACCATCTTTCCCACTTTAGATTATCAGTTATATTCTCAAGCTGGTCTGCTAAATCGTCGACTTTTTCATCGTTATCGTAACCCTGACGTATAAGTTCTAATTTCAAAAGACGTATTTGTTCAATTTCTAACTGCTTTTCAAATCTGTTCATAGTGTTACCATAGTGCCTGGAGACAAACTTTTTAGATTGCTGCTTCAATAATGGTGATGAAACAAAAAAAGTAATGGCTAGAATAAAATCGAAAAAGATTGACCAAGACCAAGTAGTATCATCATTTATGACACTTATCAATAAATGAATTGTACCAACAAAATATAAAATAATACTTATACAATAAAATAAAAATGATTTCCAAATTTTCTTGTATAGCATGGAGTAAGTTGATAAATCTTTTTTAGCAAATCTTATTATTTTAGACATCGAGTCATCCAATACTATCACTCTTTCTAATCATTATAGTAAGTAAGAACTACGATAGCATTTTTTAGATAGAAATATTGTAGAATTATGTCGAAATTGTACAAAAAAACCTAAAAAAAGAACTTTCAACACTAGAACGTACCTTCATATCTATGATGGAACTTGGCAACAGCCAACCCTCGCTTACAACAATATTTGAACTGTCTAAAGCTTTAAAAGTCAAACCGTCAGACTTAATACGCATGGTTGAGATGGAATATGAGAAAATGAATGAATAACCAACACAAAGGGCATGAGATATGGTTAACATCTCATGCTCTTTTAACGTTGCCATAAATGCTAGTTTAATCATACGAATTAGATATAAATGAAGTTTGCTCGGTCTGTTAGTGTGCATAGCCCTTTTCAATGTCTAAACAATCATGAAAAAGTAGAAACTATCCCCCTAGTATTTAAGTAGAATAAAATCTATCGCTCATCAAATTTGTTCTTATAATTTTTGAGATTAGCTCTTTAATCAACGAATTGCATCCTCTTATTGTATCTATTATTGCCGAACAAATGTTACATACTTTCTTCAGATAATCTTCCATCATGAAGCCCTCTTTGTTGCTGCTCACTATAAGTGTACTTCTACCAAGCTTTGTTATTTCGCATATCTGTTTAACTGTGTAGTTATTTACATCCCTCTTTATAAATAACATGATTAAGTCCACTATGTTTTTGAGTATATTTCTTTGGACGACCTTTATAAACTCCCCGCTTTCTCGCTTCAGCAATACCACTTAGCACAATTAGAAGCTTGCCTATAGCTGTGGAAGTATTTACACCTTCAATAGCTTTCGTTAACATAACTTGAAGTTCCTTAGTTTTTTTGTCCTACCGTTAACTTTTACTTTGTATATTTTTTCACATCCATAATCTTGTAGCTGTTTAAGTTGAGTGTCAAGATTCTGACCTAAAGTGCTTACCCTCGCATATAGGTGCACATAAAAAACATACATTTACGTTGTTTTATAATTTAACCAGCTATATAGTTTATTAATACCCTAATGGCTTCTACAAGATCATCATTTTTGTTCTCATCTACTTTTAAACCTATAACTTTTAAGTTTCTTCGATTAAAGCTAATTGCTTCTTTAAGAGTTGGATTCGGAATAATAATGTAATGCTGAGTATTTAGGATATGTTGCAACTTATCGTATAAGTCCTCAAAGAACTTATCATTAAAGGAAAACCCTATAAAAAGTAATGGACGATTTGCTATTATTGAAGCAAATTGAACTAACAATTCTGTCTGTCTATAGAAAGGCTCATAGTCCTCCTTCGAGACAATCATGGTATCTTTTCTTTTAACATAACCGTGCAAATGAATTACTTGACTCTTACTCTTCATAAAACTTCGGATATTGCTTATATCAGCTAGAACCTGTGGAGCTGCATACTTACCTTGTGCGGAAAGAAACTCCACCATACATAAATCATAATTTGTAGTTATAAAAAAATTAGTATCAATTTTCGCTAAATCGAAGTAATTATGTGTGTTTTCACCTACGTTTGGTAAGAGTTTATCATCAATAATTTCAATGATTTTTTCTTTTAATTGATCTTTTGTAGAAATAAAAGGCGATTTACTTCTTAAATAGTCTAGCGCACCCATAAAGTCACCTTCACACAATAAATCATCATATTCTTCTTTTTGAGAATCCTTAACAAAATTTTCACCTAAGATTGTTAACAATTCTGTCCAACCGGGAAGTCCCATGGGTCTGGAAACTCCTGCACCCAGAAAAGGAACAAGTGAATCTTTATCATTGAGTAACATTTCTAAGTTTTGCTTGTATTCATACATTAGATATTTACTCTCAAGTTTTTTTTTGAAGAGATTTTTTATAAGTGCAACTGACTTCTTATCAAATTTGTAGATCATTGTTGTTTCATGGTCACTATTCTGAATATTTTCTTTACATATCGGACATTGATTATTGCAGGTACTATCAAGTCTCTCTTCAAGATTAAATCTTTCACAAAAAACATTGGTCATCACTTCAATTAGATTATTTTCAAAAAGTATATCACTAATTTCTTTGCTTCTATCTCTAAGAAAGGAACTAAGATACACCTCTTCAAATGGATGAAAGCCTACTTCTTCTACTAACGAATTTAGTAACTCAATGTCCTCAAGATTAATAATTTCGATATTCATTGACATTTCTGATGACATGTTGTATTAGCTCCTTATTAAGATGTCTCAAAGCAACATTAGTAATTTTAAAAGCTGTTCTGCTTGATTCTATTGTAGTTTGTATAACATCTAAATCGTCCTTATTATTATAATCTGTAAACCATGACATAGACCATTTAGATAATTTATTACTATTCTCAAAATCAGTTAGTAAACTATATAAAACATCTGAACTTGCAATTGATTTTTTTGCTGTATTTGTACCAGTTGAACTACGATTCATTTTTGTGTTTTTAAAACTGATTTTGGTGGGGTAACCTATTAAATCATGCTCTCTTGCTTTTAATCTCATATCTTTTTCATCATAATTATTATTTATAAATAATCCAAGCAACAGAAACTTGATCTTTTTCTTTATATTTTCGAGATCACTTTGAGGAATCTTTTCATCGTTCTCAGTCAAGATTCGTGAAAATATTCTAACTGATTTATTTACTTCTTGTGAGGTTGTTTCAAAGACTTTCTCTTTCATATCATTAATTAAATGACCAAGTAAAAACTGACACATTTTAAACATGCCTTCCTGATCTTCCTTTGGCTTTAAATCACTATTAACTGATAACTCCTGCAGTACATTTAATTTCAAAAAATTATTTATATTATTAAGATTCCTTATTTCAGTTTCATTCAGATTAGTTACACCATTTGTATTTCTTGTTAATATTGCACAATATTTTTCTGCGAAATTTATATCAACTCCGCTTAGTAAAAATTCATTTCTCATATCACCATTTTGTTTTTTTCGATAGACATTTCTACCAAACAAAAATCTTGCTTCAGATATCAAGCCATTTTCTTCTTTATAATCGAAACCAGCTATAAAATTTGCTCCATCAATAGAAACATTTATCATATCCATTAAATAAAACCCTTTTGTTGTAACCAAATTTTGAAGTGGTATACTCAGATTAACTTTAAATTTATCAATAACTCTCTCTACCCTTTTCAAAAAAAGTTCGGCAGCAGGAAAAGAATTTTCTAATTTATATATATATATATTTGTAAGTCGACCATATAAAAGATGTTCAAAGAACAATTTATTAAAAATATAAATATTGGGCTTAGATTGCGTTGAGATAAAATTGGTGTAATAATCAGGAAAATTATCTGCCCCTTCAAAATACTCAAGCTCTTTTTCGATAATCGCTTTAAAATCCTTTAAATTTACATAATCGAGAAATTTATTGCCGCCAAATACATAAACATTTTCTGCTTCCATAGTTACCTCCTAATTTCCTTATAAAATAGCGTTAGTTCCCAAAAATCTCCAGTAGCAAAAACCAAAATGAAAATATATCTGCCCTTATATGGATTTTTGAATGAAATGATTTGTTATTTTCTCAATATAAATGAAACCACAATTTTATTTGAGTCAGTCGCTATGCTCAATTACTTTTACGATAACAGTTTAACGTAAATTAACAATGAATTACTGAATAACAACACTTTTTTCTTGCTAAAAATCAATTCGTTAACGTAAATCTTAACAACGGTAAGACTGTTAGACACCTATAATGATTAAATTAGTCCAACTTAGGAAAGAGTAGTGATTTAATTTCAATCTATCAGATTATTCTTGTATAAATTTCAAAAACTCTTTCCCAAAATCAGTAATACTAAGCACTTTAAACGCTTCCCCGCCGACATCTTTCCACTTATTCGAGATTGTTTTGGTATCTATAAGCAAAGACTTGGAAATTAAATCAGATATGTAAAACTCATATCTTCCATCGACTTCAAAAATTGATAGATGTGGATTATAGGTCCTTATATTTAACTTAATAACATCCTCAAATGATTGGCTTGTTCTTCCACATACAGCACCATTACCTGATATTACTCGCCCTGTATCCTTGTAAATTTTCAAAATTTCAATTTCCACAAAATCTAGCTTGCAAACCAAATCTAAAAAAGTCTCTCTAAAATCAGACTCATATGCCTGTGTAATATTAGCTTTTAAAATTTCTCTGAAAATATCTAATTTTTGTTCATTATTTGTATCCATTACTTTTTTTATAATAGAAATATAGATGTCATTAAAAGCCTCTGAAGATATAGTATCTTCAGATATCAATAGTCCAAGATCCCTTACATAAGAGACAAAGCTATTAACAAAATTATTTACTCTATTTTGGGCTATCCTTCCTCTAATCTCAAAACACATCTCATTTAGTAGATTTCCAACATACGGTACAACAGAAATACTCGACTTAGTTAAGCCAATTAAAGATTGTTTTAATTTATCTTCCATAATGCACCTTTTCCTTTCTTCCGTTTAAGTTATTATAAATTTACATTTTATTTTAAAAAAACTCCAAAATCCTAAGTTAACTGCTTTTGAATAATCTTTTTTAATTCTGCTATCGAATATGCTGGCTCCCTCTTATGAAGCATCGCGTGACAATTAGGACAAACAGGGCATAGATCCTTTACTGGATCAACTTCGTATTTTTGACCCACTTCATGTAAAGGTTTGAGATGGTGTATATGTATAAAATCTTCCCCAATCTCTCCATATACTTTTGAAAAATTAAAACCGCAAATGGTACAATTTAAGCCAAGATATTCAATACATTTCCTTCTTGCTATAGGGTTCCGTTCAAAGACATTAACTTGTACTTGCTTTACAACACCTTCAAAGTATTTTTCTGGTTGGTTTATTTCTTCTGCTAGAATCTCTGGATGGTTTTCATCCACATCGTCGAATGCCCAAATTATGTTCACTGGGCTAGTATCAAAATATTTTCTTACTCTTGCATTTCCTAAGTACAGAAACTCAGGGTTACTGCTGTCTTCTCTAACAAAAACGTACTTTTTGTGTCTTAAATTTAACAAACGCTGAATTGATTTATTATTTAGATTTGTTCTATTCTTAGCATACCAATTTAAATCATTTCCAATGATGCTGTTAGGGTAATCATGACCTGTTCTTCCTGCAGTGTTAATGTTTGAAAAGATAAAAAAGTCATCGTTATATTGTGCATAGCCTGTGTCCCAGTGACCACCTTGTTTATCTGCTGGTACATTAACAATTCGATAAATATCCTTACGTGTGTAATACTCCCCAATTTTAAACAAAGATGTTTATCCCCTTTTTTAAAAATATTGTTTGTTCCAAGCAAATACTTCCCCATAAAGAACGCCTTTATTTTACTCTTAATATTAAATCATTTTTCCATAGAGCCATTACCACATCCATCTGAGAATTATGAGTCGTATTACTACCATTCACGACAGATTTCCACAACATCATCTTGTTCAAAACTAAAGTTGGATTTTCTATAAGTAACTCAATTGCTTTAAGAGCATATTCTTTATTTTTCTGAGTATGGCTTCTTACAGAATAGGTTCCTTTAGGGATACCTTTTACTAAGCCAGCTTCACAAAGACCAATGAATGCAACTTTAGGACATCCCTTTTTCTGCCCCCAAGTACCTTCACCAAGAGCTTCAGTCGTTGCCATTTCCCATGCATCTAAGGGTGTTAATGTAGGATTAAATTCCAAATTCTTTATTGCTTGAATGGCACACTGTCCATATTTGTTTTCCATCCTTATCCTCCTTTACTCACAAATTTTTTTCGACTTCAGCACTATATCTCAACTTTTTACGAATCCAAACTTCTCTTTACATTTCCATATTACACACACAAATAATCTGAGGTTTAAAGATTTCGTCATTTAGTGTAGCATTTAAGTTAACAGTCTAACGACTCATTATTGTCGAATCCTTCGGCTCGACGTACTCCCGCCGCTTTGCTCCGCAGAAGCGTTGTGTGAAATGGAAAGCTTCGCTTCGCTACACTTTTCCATTTCCTTATTACCACTCGCTTTCGCTCTTTCCTCTTAAATCAATAATTACTTAAAACTATGACATAACGTTTCTTAAGAGCATTCTTAAATACCCTATATTTATTTAAGTAATTATACAAAGTCATCAATTGTCTATATAATATATACAGCTGATTACTTGATCGAATGAAAATTCTGTATGGCTTGTCAATCAACCAGTTTTTCAATGTGCTTGTTATGAATCTTCAATACGCCAAGACCTATTCCGCCTTCGACGGATAACAGAGCTTGTATTCTTGCATCCGTTAAAATTCTATTAAAATTATTAGTAATTCCCAGAGCTTTGAAAAATATATCCTTCTTTTTATACATTCCTTTTGGTAAGGATGAAAAGTAATCCAAGAATTTTTCAACATTATCATGTTCTTTGCTTTTTTTTATTTGTTGAAACTCCATCTCTATTTTATTAACTTTATTAGCATCTTTAATTTGACTTAACACAGTGTTTAGAACTTCCTGATCACTGTTCACGATAAAGAACTCTCCCTGTGGCATTTGGTTTCGTTGGATTCGTTTAATACTTTGGTAAATTTCTGATGCTATATATCCGATCTGAACAGCTTTAAATTTATCGTTAACAAATCTGCCAAGCTTAATGTCCGTAGACTTTCTTCCCAAATCAGTTTCCCTATACATCATATAATCAATTAAATATTGTTCATATGGAATGTTAGGTGTACCAATAATCCAACACTGTGTAAATTTAGAATATTCGTTCTTGCCAATTAGATTACCAAACCAATTGATAGCGAAATCCTCACCGTCATATTCATCCCCCACTCCTATTCTAGTTATTCCAACTTTATAGAGCTGTTCTAAGATTAATTTATGATTATCCTTGTGGCAAATAATCAATGTCTTATCATTAACTTTATAGCTATTATTAATTTTTTTAGAAATCTCAGCGTTAAATTCACTTTGATTAAGACGCAAGCTGCTTTTACTCGTATTAAAGTTAATAATTGTGAAATGGGAATTACTATGACTAATAATTCTCTCATGTCCAAATAATTTGAAGTTGCCAAGTTTATATACGTTATCAATATATGCACTTGCATCTAATATAATATTTTTCTGCAATCCCCATAGTTTATGTTTGTGGTTAAAAGTTGAAATATTACCTGCATTATAGAGACACTTAGTTGAGTACCATTGATTTAATCCCGCAATAAAATTTCTTAAAGCATTTTTTATCCTTATATCATTTTCATTTTCAATATTTGTATTCATTAGATTAATGAAATTTCTGAGTGTTGCAGGGTGAATTTTGAGTTTACAACGTATTACCTTATTTTTCTTTTTTTCAAATTCATGTTTTTGAAGTTCAATAAGAAGCTTATTACATACTTTATCGTACTCTTGCTGAATACTTGTATGGAGCATAGATCGGACTTGATCATAAATCGCTTTAGAAAAAGTATACGTTGGAAATTTTATTTTTTCATCAATTATCAATACATTTCTATTTTCCACAAAAGCATGGCGTATTTCATCGTTTAAGCAAAGATCAATATAACGTTGATGCGTAATAATCATAACCCTCACATCCCGTAACTTCTCATATTTAGTTTTCCACTGAATCCAATTCTCAGAAGTTACACCTAAAATATTTAAAAAACCAGTTTTATTTCTATGCGAAAGATATTCTACCGCTTCTTCAACGTCTTTTTTGAATTTTTTTACAATGAGATATCTGTTGCTATTGTTCCAATCGTCAAAACTTTCATCTACAATTCTGAGAGTTTCTCTACTCTTACCTAATCCTGCTTCTGAACAGAACACATTGAAGTGACTTGTTTCCCCACTTTGAGAATTAATAGTTTGTTCTAGTTCTTTAATTTTCAATGTATATTCTTCATTATTATTTTTCATTTATACAACTCCATTCAGTTAATAAGTACATAAATAACGCCCTTTCTAAGTTATTAATATTCATTTAATTGGGTAATGAGCTGCTCATTACGTCCATCAGAGGAGACACCTTTGAAGTTTTCTCACGCAATGCTGGACAAGTATAGTAAGTCCCTTTCTCATGTTTAAGGGATTTATATAAATTCGTCGAATAGCAGTAAAAATAATCATTATTACTTTTATTCATAATTCCACCTCCTCTCAGAAAAAAGCAAGCTATCTAATTAGATAGCTTGCCAGGCTGTCGAGAAACCCCCTGTTTTTTTGCAGGGGGCTTAAAACTGTCTTAGTGGTCTAAAAACTAGGGTCCTCAGATCGTTTTAAATCGATTTTTGTTTTGAAAGATGCGTCTCCCCATATAAAAATAGAAGTGTCGAAAAGTCCTCTGGACTTTCTCGACACTCTGGCAAGCTATCTAATTAGATAGCTTGCTCTAATTTAAGTTCTCTACACCCTATAAATAAACAGCCTTTTCTATCAGCTAAGTTACATAGGCTGTAAACATTATTACATTTCACGCCTTAAAGTAAGCGTTTCCGAAAATAAACATTCATTAAACTTTATAGCTCCTCTCTCTCTCTCTTAGTTGTAAAAACATAAAATAGAAGGTTGAATTGCCCCTTCTTCTCCTAGAACGTTCCTTTGAAAACCATTTGTTTATTTCAGAAAACATATCATTTAATTTTCATTTTGTCAATTAGTTGAAGTTAAAATTGGCAACTCAATGTTTTAGTGACTCTTCTCATCACTCTCAGTAAAGAAGCGCTTTCTTTAACTTTGTAGTTTACACAAAATAAATAAGTCTCACCCTTTGTTTAGGTATGACCCTTATATCCAAGAACTTCATTTAAAAATATCCAACCAGTTCCAAATGTACTATAAACGTTACAGAATGCGTTTTAAGCGATCATTTTAATAAGAAAGGCTTCTTCCTTCTCCAGCAAAAAAAAAGGCTTAAAATTGTATATGAGAGCTTCTCAAGCCCATTGGGTGGGTGGAGACGGTATAGTTTTGTACCATCCTCCCAAGTTTTGTAACTACAATTAGTTCAGTGCTTGTCTTATATCTTAATTTATCAAAGCAAAACAAGAGCCTCTCCTGTCTTTACAGTATATAGAGAGTTATTTGTATGATCTTGGTTATGGTTAAAATTTTTACAGAGCTTGAAGAGATACTGGCAATCTTAAAAGGTTATTGCAAATATCCGTTTTGTTATATCAAATTAGCACTCTCTAACAGATCCCATATGCTATCGCCAAGTTGATTAGCTATGATTTCCTTCTGTAGCTCAATAATTAACAACTGTTCGCTCACAGCATTTTCTGCTTCATTAATTGTAATCAGAATCCCTTTTACAAGCGACTCGTCAAGAAGTTGTTCGCTATCTGTTACAGCTTTCAAAATACCTCCACATATAGAACGGTACGTAAATTGTTTGCTCATCAGCAAATCTCGTTGACTTAGTAAATCTTTGTATTGAGAAAAGAAAGCTTTTTGCTCATTGTTAGTGGTCACGTCCATACTTAGTCTCCTCTTAGAATGAATTGGTACTTATCCCTGCTCAAGTTCTGATGAAACCTCCAGCGTCTATAAGAACATAATGTCCTGTATAAGCGCTGCTCAGCATGACGTGACGTTAGTCGCTTTGTTCAAATTCTGCTTTATCTTCAAAAGTTTCAGTGGACTATTGATACGTCCTATCTCAAGTATGTCGTCTTGCTCTAATCCTCTTAAATACTTGGAGGTTATTTGCGTATCGAAATGTCCCATTAGTCTGCTCAAACTGTAAATGTCAATTCCATTTTTCAACTGCTTCTGTGCAAAATAATGACGACAATCATGTGGGGAACATCGGACTTCTTTCCGCACACCAGCTTTTTTGCAGTGTTCTTTCAAAATCTTATTTATTCGAGAACGCGACAATCTTACGGCAGACTGGTCTAGGAAGTAGTATTCTTCAATCTCATCCTCTAATCTTTTTTTAAATCGTTCCTGTTTTAACTTTTCATATCTCCGCATGTACTTCCGCATTATATTACTAATGTATACCATGCGCTGTTTAGAGCCTTTCCCGTGAATCAAAATATGTCTCCTAGCTATGTCATTGTTTTTAATATCACACAATTCAGACACTCTAACACCAGTATCAAAAAGCATAATAAGAATTAGCTTGTCACGGATATTGGAATACGTCTCTTCTTTCAAGTCGTTTATTATACGTGAGACTTCATCATCATTAAATGTGACAATGACTGTTTTCTCTTCCTTTAAATTTCTAATCCTCCGCATTGGATTATCCTGTTCATCAATAAACTCTTCATTCACCAAGTATTGAAAAAACACTTTTAAAGTGGCTATGTTATTGTTTATCGTTCTGTTTACCTCTTTTCCAACACGCTGACGCTCCTGAATATATTTTTTGATATGAAGTGGTGTCACACCTTCAGTTTCAGCAACACCCAACACTTTCACTGTGAACTCTTCCCATCTGTACAAACGAAATAGGCATAGGTCAATGTACCTTTCTTCCCGACCTAGAATTTCTTGATTAAGCCTGAAATCCTCAATTAGCTCATTAATTTTGGTCATAAAAAATACTCCCTTCTATTTGCAAAATAACGCAGATAAAAGAGAGTAATTTTTTTGCACTCTATTGTTGCAGGTGTACGTAGAACATCAATGCTGTCAACGCCATAAACCCTTATATATCAAGAGTTTACGGCTAATTAACAGTATGAATATTCCCGACCTATTCCCACTCAATCGTTGCTGGTGGTTTGGAGGTGATATCATACACGATGCGATTCACGTTATCCACTTCGTTTACGATACGTACCGAAATTTTCTCCAGCACATCCCAAGGGATACGTGCCCAGTCGGCAGTCATACCGTCGATAGAGGTTACTGCACGAATACCAACAGTGTAAGAATACGTACGAGCATCGCCCATAACGCCAACACTCTTCATATTCGGCAAAGCGGTGAAGTATTGCCAGATTTCCCGGTCCAGACCGGCTTTAGCAATCTCCTCGCGCAAAATGTAATCCGACTCACGAACAATGGTTAGCTTGTCCTCTGTCACTTCACCCAGCACACGAATGGCAAGACCCGGACCTGGGAACGGCTGACGCCATACAATCTCAGGTGGCAGTCCGCATTCTTCGCCGACTTTACGCACTTCGTCCTTGAACAGGGCATTCAACGGCTCGATCAGCTTGAACTTCATGTTCTCCGGCAAACCACCCACATTATGATGGGATTTAATGGTCTGTGCCGTTGCTGTTCCGCTCTCTACAATATCCGTATACAGCGTACCCTGTGCCAGGAAAGTAAAATCGTCGAATTGAGAAGATTCTTCCTCGAACACATAGATAAACTCGTTACCGATGATTTTACGTTTTTGTTCCGGATCATCAACTCCTGCCAGCTTGGACAAGAAGCGCTCACGTGCGTCAATTTTGACAACTTTCATATCAAATTTACCAACGAACGTCTCCATTACACTTTCGGCTTCACCTTTGCGCAGCAATCCATGGTCAATGAACATACACGTCAGTTGGTCACCGATCGCTTTGTGAATGAGCATCGCTACAACGGAAGAATCCACGCCACCGCTTAAGGCACACAATACTTTCTTGTCGCCAACCTGTTGACGAATCTCACGAATTTGATCTTCAATGAACGATTCCATGGTCCAGTTGCCTTCACAACCACACACTTCATAAAGGAAGTTGCTGATCATCTCGTTACCTTGAACGGAATGACGTACCTCTGGATGGAATTGCACCGCATACAGATTCCGCTCCAGGTTACTCATCGCGGCAATCGGCGCACTCTCTGTTCCTGCATCTAGTGTAAATCCGGTTGGCAGATCTGTAACGTGATCCCCATGGCTCATCCATACGGTTTGACGAGAATCCAGTCCTTTAGCCAAGCGAGCATCCTGATTGAATTGCACGTCTGCTTTGCCATACTCACGCTTGCCCGCACGTTCTACCTTACCATCCAGTTGGTGAGCCATCAGTTGCATGCCATAGCAAATACCAAAGATAGGAATGCCAAGATCATAAATTGCCCGATCCACCTGAGGAGCATTGTCTGTATATACGCTGGAAGGTCCGCCTGAGAAAACAATCCCTTTTGGCGCCAGCTCTCTCAGCTTCTCCGCAGGCGTATTGTATGGAAGGAGCTCGCTATATACACCGAGATCCCGAATTCTTCTTGCGATTAACTGGTTGTATTGTCCTCCAAAATCGAGAACTACAACGATTTCATTAGGCTTATTCATTACCGTGCCTCCCTCAATTGTTCGTTTCATTATACGCAACGATAAAACAAGACGTCAAGAAATCAACCGGAGTTGAGTGGGCATGAAAAGATTGTTAAAATGAATTGATTCTAAAATACTCAATCTGTTCGTAGGAGTGTAAACGATGGATGTGCTGAAGTGGATCGCGCAATTGTTCGAAGAATACGGCTACGGCGTCCTTTTTTTCGGCTTGCTGCTTGAGTTTATTGCTTTACCTTTTCCCGGGGAAACCACAATGGCTTATGCGGGATATCTCTCCTATGCCGGCACCCTGGATTTCGGTAAACTGGTGCTACTAGCTTTCTTGGGCACAACCATCGGTATGACTATTACCTACTTTATCGGAAAGTGGGCTGGACTCCCCTTTATTCAGAAATATGGTAAATGGGTTTTGTTATCGCCGGACAAGCTTCAGAAAACACAAAAATGGTTTCAACGATATGGATACTGGCTTATTTTCCTTGGATATTTCATCCCCGGTGTCAGGCATTTTACCGGTTATTTTGCCGGGATTATTGCTCTTTCTTTCCGTAAATTTGTCTTGTATGCTTACAGCGGCGCTTTATTCTGGGTCATCCTCTTTCTAAGCATCGGCAAGCTGTTTGGTCCCCAATGGGATGCCATTTTCCATTTGGTAGAGCTGTATGCACTGCGAATTGCGGGAGTCGTTGGGTTTATGATCCTGCTGTATATTATTTACCGGTGGAGAAACTTTCTGTTTAGTTGGCTACGCAAATCCGAAAAATCAGTGAAAACCAGCAACAAGGATGACACGGAGTAGTCAAACTCCTGCTGCCTTACGACTACGGGTCCTTGCATAATACATTGAAATCACGATAGATATCACAACAAACCCCGCGCCTCCACCCAAGCCCAACGTACACGGCTCCATCATTTCAATCGCCACCCCTGCTCCAAACATAGACAGTCCGATGATACCTTGGCTCCACGCCGTCAGCATGCCCAGCATGACCACAATGGACCCTGTAAATACAATGGGGTCTCCCGCATTAATAATGTATCCAGACAAATCGCCCCCACCCCGCCAGCCAACGAAATTAAGAAGTAAATGGCAACCGCCGCCCATACGTGATAAATACCGCTTAATCCCATAAGTAAAATCCCTTCCAACAAAAGGCACATCAGTCCTCCCTTCAACAAAGAACGACTGAATAAACGCCCTATTGCATAGCTGGCAACCAGACCCGCGCCCAAAGCGGCGTAAAACAATCCGATCCCGGCATCGCCCAGCCTGAATTCCTGCACTGCATATACACTGATCAGAACATTATCAATGCCATTGAGCATGGGAACCAGCAACTCAAATGCAACAACGACTTGGAGAGGAACGGATGCACGAATACAGTCCAACATTCGCGATCTGCTCCGGTTTGGATGATCTAATAACGAAGGGCTTTTATGTGGTTTAACACAGGAGTCCTCCCTGTTTATTTTCTCCTTCATGACAGGTGGGAATGCAATATTGCGAACGATCAGACCTGCGGCAAAAAAACTTGCTGCGTTCAGTATAAATGCGGCTTGTGGTCCAAAGAGAGCAGATATGATGCCTCCGGCAGCAGCACCAACGACCAGCACCAGCCCACTCATCACTTGCTCAAGACTGTTCACTTTCAATAACTTCGACGGACGAACAAGCAGCGGGATGGACGATTTACGAGCAGGAGCATACACCGCTTCTCCGCAAGCTAGAAGGGTACTAACCCCATAAATGATCCATATATCCTCAGGACTATGAACACTTAAAAAACCAAGGGCTACCAAGCCTCTGAATAGATCCGTGGTCATCATAAGTGTACGCCGGGATATGCGGGTAATAAGCACACCCGCCGCAGGTGACAGGACTAAAAAAGGAATCACTCGCAATCCCAGCATTATACCTACGCTGAATCCTGAACTGGTAAGCCGATAAATCAAAGCCAACAAAGCGATCTGACAGAAACGGTCTCCAATTCCGTTAATGATGCCTGCGGCAAATAACTTCCTGTATTGCCTGTCTAACATTTTAAACAGCTCCATATCGATAGAATTCTTTTATTATATATAAATCTAATTAGTTATTTGTCTAATTTATAAGTTTACTATACAACCGTCAAGGCATAAATTCATATATTCAGAACATACTAAGCCAACAAACTCCAATATCGGAGGATTTTACGTATGCCAAATCAGAATAAAAGTTGTCCAGTTACTCACGTGTCCTCTAACTTGAGGGATAATGTAAACCATATTGAAAGCTCCTTTGGAAACAGCGGAGATTTAATCATTAAAGAGCTATTATGGATGCAAAAATGGCCAGCGGCTTTGTTTTATATCAATGGTCTGATTAACACTCAATTACTCCATGATTCCGTTCTGCGTTCATTAATGCGGGAAAACGAACATCATGTACCAGAGGGCGCGGAACCATTCGACTATTTAAAGGATCAAGTATTGATTGCTGGTAACTCAGGTAGTTTGGAGGAAATGGATATTACTGGTGTTTACTGTACTATCGGGAATAGAGGCTTTTAGTCGCGTTAGTGAGATGCTGTTATCTGTATATGTATTCATTTTCTGTGGTAACGGCTTGTTCATTCCGCTTATATTATGGGGTATTTACCTTTGCCAGCAAAAGTGGAAGCATCGGCAAAACACATCTGGAAATTAACAAAAACCTTTTGAAACCAATGCGCCTGAAAGCACGATCCGGTTTCAAAAGGTTTTCTTTGGTTCTTCACTTACGCCATATCCTGAATGTATGCCATTGCAGCATCAATATGTCCTTTCACTCTTAAACCACGCCATTCATGAATTAGGATACCATTTTCATCAATAAGGAACGTAGACCGAACTATGCCCATGTACTGCTTGCCGTACATCTGTTTTTGCTGCCATACACCATACGTCTCAGCCACCTGATGCTCTTCATCAGATAACAACTGAAAAGGGAGTCCGTACTTTGCAATAAACTTGTCATGCTGTTTGAGTGGATCAGGGCTTATCCCCAGAATCACCGTGTTCAAGTCTTCAAACTCCGTATGTTTATCCCGAAAATCACAAGCCTGAGCCGAGCAACTAGAGGTCAAATCCTTGGGATAGAAATACAGCAATACCCTACTGCCTCGATAATCAGACAGCTTGACACACTTTCCCTCACTCCCAGGCAATTCAAAATCCGGTGCCGGTTGTCCAATAATGGTAGATGTCGTGGACATCTCATCATCTCCTATCTTGTGGGAGTTCTTATGTGATCCGCCTATGAGCCTGCCCCTCTGTAACGGCGAACT
>NZ_WUDQ01000260.1:0-5065 GCF_009827695.1 Paenibacillus sp. OT2-17
CCGGTTACAGCAATCCCCGGTACACCCGGCACAGGATCATCCCGTTCGGCAATCAGTTGACCACGTTTTACATTTCTTAAACGAGTTAATTCTTTATAATCCACCCGTCCATCCACGGTTTCAAGCGGCTTATGTGCATCTTCGCCAGTCACAATATCAGCCAGATTAATTTTTCCGTCTGTGCCATGGATCGGCTGCTTTCCCTGAGCAATCAGTAATTTTCCGAAGAAATGATCTTCCGGACTTGCCGCAAATACACGAATTGCATCGGTCATTAAACCGTAGGATATTTTTTGGTTGCTTAGAAAACGCTCTAATTCTTCCACAGAACAGGCAAAGCCTTCTTCACGTTTGGCAAACTCCAAGTAGGCGGTTTGTTTGTCAGGTGAGACAACCACTTTTAAAAACTGGTCCAAAGCATATTGCTTCTCCACAAGGGTGCTCCTTCCGTCTAACTGTTACTGTAACCTCCCGTACGTTAATCTTTACGCATTAGCAAATCCCGTTGTTTGTCCAATGTCGCTCTCAGACGTAATATTGCTTTGGAATGCAACTGTGAAATTCGCGATGGAGATAGCGACATGACCTCAGCGATTTCACTGAGTGACAAATCCTCGTAATACAATAAAGAAACAACGATACGTTCTTTTTCAGTCAATTTATCAATGCCTTGTGCAAGGGCATCACGAAGTGTAAATTCATTGACCTTATGATCCGGATTTTTCGCCTTCTCGTCCACCAAAAGGGAAAGCCGTGTTTCCGATTCCTCTTCGCGGATCGGGTCCTCCAGTGAGACAATCGACATAACGGCGACCTCCTGGATCATATTTTGAAACTCTTTCTCAGAAACGTCCAAGTAATGACTCATCTCTTCGTCGCTTACCGTGCGTAGATATCTTTGTTCCAAATGCTGGTAGGCATCCTCGATTTTTTTCGCTTTTTCCCTAACTGAACGAGGAACCCAATCCCCTTGACGAAGACCATCCAAAATCGCTCCACGAACACGCCAAGAAGCATAGGTCTCAAACTGCAAGCCACGCTCATAGTCAAATTTCTCTAAAGCGTCAATCAAACCCATAACGCCGTTACTCGCCAGATCATCCTTGGATACATTTTTAGGCAAGCCTACTGCAAGACGGCCTGACACATATTCCACAATATGGAGATACTTTTCAATTAACTGTTTTTTTGCTTCCTTGTCACCGTGTTCTTTCCATTGTTCCCATAGTTCGGAATGGTTTAAATGAGCGGCTTTTCGCTCGTTCATCGGCTTCACCCTCCTTATTTGTCTGTCAGGTGACGAACGGCCTTGGCCAATTCTTCAGGGTCCTTGTTGGAAACCAGCTTAGGTGGGTTTAAAGGTGCGAAACCATTATTCCCCTCGTCCGTCTGCTCTGGTTTCGGTTTCAGCAATTCATTCAGGTCTTCATTTTCGTCTGGTGTCGTCAGGTCCAGGTTACCCCCTACGCCATCTACCTGAGAGCTTGCCCGGCTTTGGGCATTCCCCAGATCTGGCCGCGCCACAACACCTAGTGTCCAGCGCAGCACAAATGCAAGTAGGAACCAAAAAACGAAGGCGATCAAGCCACGAATTAAGCTCGTGGTCAGCAGATTGCTGCCAACGGACAACACAAAAGTCAGAATAAATCCGACTACTCCAGACCAAAGATTAATGCGTAAGCTGCCAAATAACATGTTTATAATTCCTTTACACCTTTTTGTACGCTTCGAATATTCAAAACGCCAGTTTCAGAGTCCAACTCAATCGTTCGTCCATAATTGCCACCTGTGTCCTCCGCAATCAAAGGAATGCCGAGATCTACGAGCATTTCCTTGCATGATTCTACATTACGTGGACCAATCCGCATGGTGTCTCCACTACCAGCAAAGGCGAACATCTGCGCTCCCCCTGCCATTTTGGCAATCAGCCTGCGTCGTTCAGCACCTAATTTCAGCATCCGCTCAAATAACTCGGGCAGCGCCGTATCGGCGTATTTAGCAATATTCAGTTGCCCTTCACGTGCAATATCCGAGGATGGTAGCATCACATGTGCCATACCTGCCAATTTCAAATGAGGATCGTAGAGAGTCAATCCGACGCAGGAGCCAAGTCCTGTCGTGCGAATCGAGTTCGGGTTACTGGTAACATTTAAGTCAGCCATACCGACTTTAATGATGCTTTTATCCTCAATCATCGTTCATCGGGACTCCTAACGACCTAAAGATTTTCCCGAACGATTCTGGATCAGGAATCAGGAAAAATTGACCCTCTATCTGATTCTGCCCTTCCAGAAACGATGTGTCAATCAATAATGCAGCATCCCCCATCTGCCCAAACTGCAGCAGTCCATAGCTGAGAATTGCTCCTGCCATGTCCAACGCCAGCGCAGGGACTGTTGGATACATAGATAAACGCGTAAAGTCTGCCAGCGAAGACAGGTATGAGCCCGCTAAAATGTTTCCGATCTCCGACAGGGCTGAGTGCTCCATTTCGTTAAAACTGTCCTCGTCATCTGAAGGAATATTCGCCAAACGGGAAAGTAAGCTTTTTGCCGCCTGAGGCTGCAATATGAAGAATAGATTCCCGGGGGCTTCCCCTTCTACCCTAAAAAATATTGCAACAACAAGTTGCTCATAGCCGCCGACTTTCTCGGCAATTTCCTCAAAGGGCAGCATTTGTACTTTGGGGACACCCATATCGACCGGTTTATTGAGAAGCCGGGAGAGCGCTGTAGCAGCGTTCCCCGAGCCAATGTTGCCGACTTCTTTCAACACATCCAACTTGAAGTCTTCAAGATTTCCGAGATTTTCCATATGTTAATCCTCTAAGCCTTCCAGTTGGTTCATCTCGCTACGATTCAGGACTTCCGACAAGTTCAGCATAATCAACAAGCGCTCTTCACCAATTTTAGCAACTCCGCGAAGGTATTTAGCCTTAACTCCGCCAATCACTTCCGGTGGTGTCTCGATATTGTCAGTATTCAGGTCAATAACGTCATTCGCTGAGTCAACGATAAAGCCGACTTGCATTTCACCCACTGCAACGATAATGATGCGAGTTTGATCGGTATATTCAGCTTCAGGCAATCCAAATCGGCCACGAAGATCAATAACCGGAATGACTACGCCTCTCATGTTGAATACGCCTTTAACAAAATCGTAGGTTCTTGGAACCCTTGTAATCGGCACCATGCGTTCAATAGATTGGACTTTTTCTACTTCAACACCGTATTCCTCTTCACCAAGCTTAAATACGATAACTTTAATTTCTTCTCCCATGTCTAAAAACCCTCCTTATTGATGTCAGCAACTTCACATTTCTTTCATTTCTGATGAAGACATTATTTAATGAAAACATTCGGGTCAATGATCAAAGCAACCTGACCGTCACCCAGAATCGTGGCGCCTGAAATTCCTTGGATGTTTGGAAGGTATTTGCCCAGATTTTTAAGGACAATTTCACTTTGCCCCAAAAAGTCCTGTACGGAAAGAGCTGCCAGACGGTCTCCCTTGCGGATGACCACGACCTCTGTCTCTTCTTCTTCATCTTCATTGAAGTCCGGTACCTCAAACAGCTGACTCAAGGAGATGAGCGGGATATGAGAATCGCGGAAAGCAATCATTTTATTGCCATGTACAGAACGAATTTGTGTCCGTTTGACGATCGCAGTTTCCACAATGGAGGACAATGGAATCGCATATTTTTCAGAACCGATCTGTATCATCATGGCTGCAATAATGGATAGGGTCAGCGGCAATTGTACAGAGAAATTAGTGCCTTGGCCCAGTGTAGAGTGAACCGTAACATTGCCACCCAAAGCGGTGATTTTGGATTTAACAACGTCCAAACCGACACCGCGTCCTGATACGTCTGAAATGACTGCAGCTGTGCTAAAGCCCGGAGCAAACAATACCTGATAGGCTTCCTCGTCGGTCATGACCGCTGCCTGCTCTGCCGTCAAAATCCCTTTGGAAATAGCACTGTTTAGTACCTTATCGCGATTAATACCATTTCCGTCATCTTCAATCTCGATGAATACGTTATTTCCGCTATGGAAAGCACGCAAGTTAACCGTTCCTGTCTCAGGTTTACCAGCTGCTATCCGATCGGCTACCGACTCAATGCCATGATCCACGGAGTTACGAAGCAAATGCACCAGAGGATCGCCAATTTCGTCGATAACAGTGCGGTCCATTTCAGTCTCTGCTCCAGTAATAACCAAATCAAGTTTTTTATCCAGCGATTTGGCCAGATCGCGCACCATACGCGGAAAACGATTGAAAACAGTATCTACTGGTACCATCCGCAATTTAAGAACGACGTTTTGCAAATCGCTGCTCACACGACTCATGTGCTCTACGGTTTCTGTCAGTGCTGGATTGGAAGCTTCACTTGCCAACTGCTCTAACCGCACACGGTCAATAAGCAACTCGCTAAATAAGTTCATAAGTACATCCAGACGTTCAATATCTACACGAATCGTACGGTTATGCGTAGGCGCAGCTGCCTTAGCTGCTGGCGCCTTACCTGCAGCTGGCTTAGCCACAGAGGCCGCAGCTGGAGACTGCGGCTGGGAAGGAGCAGGTGGTTGCACGGCAACAGGAGCTTCCTGTACTGCAGCAGTCTCAGCCAGTCCAGCAGTAACTTCGCTCATTTGTTTAAGCGATTCCTGATCTAGTTGTACCACTGAGACAGTCTCAATTTCAGAGATACCCGCGATTTCCTTTTCCAGCTCCCCAACTTCTTTCTGCGTTATGTAATATAACGAGAAGCTTTGCTCGAATTTCTCCTGCTCAATATCCTGTACCGACGGATAGGCCTTGACGATTTCACCAGAGTTTTCCAGCGTATTGAACACCATAAAAGCACGTGCCGCCTTCAACTGGCTCTCTGAGCTGATTGTTACCTGTATATAGTGAACACGATGTCCTTCAGAAATAGATTGCTCCAGTACAGAATACTGGAACTGATCCAAGACAAGCCCAGCACTATCGTTTTTGTCCACTTTTTTAGATGGAGACTCCTCAGTGGCAGCATTTGCGCCAGACTTTTGGAAATCCCCGC
>NZ_WUDQ01000261.1:0-5057 GCF_009827695.1 Paenibacillus sp. OT2-17
GATCAAAGCTATGATCCGGAGCCTGCTCTTCCATGACATCCAGTACGGTATTCACGAATTGGGTAAGCAGATTCAGCGCACCCTGGTAGCCGATAATCGGATAACGATGCAGATGATGCCTGTCGAAGATCGGAAAGCCCACACGGAGCAAAGGAATTTTCGCCTCTTTGGCCGCGAACTTCAGGTGGGAGCTGCCAATAGCCAGGTCCACCGGGTCCTGGAACAGCAGCGAACGCATATGCCACAAATCCTGACCGGAATGAACCGTGGCTTCTGCACCGTAAGGGCTGGACTTCAGCAGAAGCTCTGCTTCCTTCTCAAATTTCCGGTCCCCATTGGAGCAAACAATATGCACCGGCTCCATGCCCAACTCCAGACAAAAGCCAATCAGGCCGATGAGCATATCCGGGTCTCCCGCCATAGCCACTCGTTTGCCGTGCAGATAAGCATGCGAATCCATCATGGCATCCACAATTCGGGCGCGCTCCTGCTTTAATGCCTCGGGAATTTCCTTTCCGGACAGACGGCTGATCTCTTCAAGCAAGCAATCAGTAGCGCGGATGCCCAGCGGCGTGGAGATGGAAGACACCTGCTGCCCCCAGGTTCGCTTCATATAGCCTAATGTTTTACGAAGAGAGTACTGCTGGATCGCCAACGTGCCGGCAGCATCTGCGGCCTCGGGCACATCCTTAAGCGGCGTTCCCCCGTAATAGTAGCTGTACTCTCCAGTGGCCCCTGAATCAAAATTACTGCTGTGGTCACCCAGAATGGTATACGTAGCGCCGAACATCCCCAGTATGCGCCGCATTTCCGCAAAATTGCCCGTATACCCGTCAAACCCGAGCAGTACATTCAGCTTCAATTCATGACCAGGCTGCGGCGTCCGGCCTGACTTGTTATACAGCGTCTCCAGTACAGAGCGCAGCATGGCGTCATAGCCTGTAATATGTGAACCGGAGAAGCTGGGGGTATTGGCAAAAGGAACCGGCATATCCTCGGGAAGGGCTCCCTCCTGACGGGCATTAGCCAAGAAAGCAGACAGATCATCTCCGATCACCTCTGCCATACAGGTCGTGCATACCGCAATCATCTCCGGCTGATACAAGGCAATACAGTTCTCTATACCGTCAATGAGGTTGCGCATGCCGCCGAATACGGCGGCATCCTCGGTCATCGAGGTGGAGACGGCAGGAACAGGCTCTTTGAAGTGGCGGGCAAGATGGCTACGGAAATAAGCCGTACAGCCCTGTGAGCCATGAATGAACGGGAGCGTTTTTTCGAAGCCCAGCGCAGCCATAACCGCTCCCAGCGGCTGACAAGCCTTGGCCGGGTTCACGACTACAGCTGTACGAGCGAAATTCTTATCCTTGTATTCCTTGGTCTTGGTGTACTCTAGGGTGGCGGTAACCTCCTCTGGCGAGCAAGGGGCCTCGAAGGCCCGTTTCTCCTCACGCTGGCGCACATATTTATCCTGCCGAAACAGCTGATTGTGATCGACAATGTTCAGACGCTCGTTCATACCGGCACCTCCGCAGTCTGCCGGGACGGCAGCAGGCTCCATACTGGACTGTTTATGGTCATATCCATATCACGTGCAAAAATCTTGAAGCCGTCAAAACCATGATAAGGCCCGCTGTAATCCCAGGAGTGCATTTGACGGAAGGGAATGCCCATTTTGTGATACACATATTTCTCCTTGACTCCGGCACCCATTAAGTCAATATTCAGCCGCTGGGCCAATTCCTCCAGCTCATAGGCAGCTGGATCATCGTACAGAATGGTGCCTTCCTTTACATCGGGAAATGTCTTTTCGTAATCATCCTTATGGGCAAATTCATAGCCTGTAGCCACAATTTCCATACCCAGGTCCTCATAGGCACCGATGGTATGCCTTGCCCGCAGTCCGCCAATCAGAAGCATCACCTTTTTGCCTTCCAGACGTGGGCGGTATTTACGGATGACCGCCTCCATCTGCGGCATATATTGGGCAATGACCTGCTCACATTTTTCCTGAATCGTCTCGTCAAAGCGGGCAGCAATCGCTCTTAGGCTCTCCATCGTCTTGGTCGGGCCGAAGAAGTTATATTCCATCCAGGGAATTCCGTATTCCTGCTCCATCGTTGTGCACATATAATTCATGGAACGATGACAATGGATTAGATTGAGCTTGGATTTATGCGCAATCCCCAGCTCATTGATCGTACCGTCACCCGACCACTGCGCTATAACCCGCAGTCCCATTTCCTCCAGCAAAATGCGCGAGGCCCAGGCATCACCGCCGATATTGTAGTCCCCGATAATGGAGACATCATAAGGCCCGGACTCCTTTAGCTCGCGGCGCCCCATCAGAAAATCGCGGATAGCATCATTGGCAATGTGATGGCCCAGAGACTGACTCACCCCGCGAAAGCCCTCACAGCGTACAGGAATGACCGGAATGCCCAGCTCCTCTGTCATCTTCTTAGCCACGGCCCCGATATCATCACCAATCAGTCCGACCGGACATTCAGATTGCACGGAGATGCCCTTAGCCAGCGGGAACATCTCCTTAATTTCCCTGCAGATCACCTCCAGCTTCTTATCTCCGCCGAACACGATATCCTTTTCCTGAAAATTGCTTGTAATCTGCATGGCGGTAAAATTATCGATTCCCAATACCCCATTCGCATAATTGCGTCGGGTACCCCAACTGTATTGCCCGCAGCCGATGGGACCATGGCTAATGTGCACCATGTCTTTAATCGGGCCCCATACCACACCCTTGGAGCCTGCATAAGCACAGCCCCTTGCTGTCATGACGCCGGGCCGTGATTTCATGTTGGACTTAATGGAACAGGTTCCGCAGTTCACAAGCTCCTCATCCGCGATCTCAAAATGCTTGGTCCGGTCCTTCTTGGCCTTCTTGGGATATACCTCCAGTATCTCCTCTACGATCTGCTTTCCCTTATCCACAATACTGCTCATTTGGCCTATTCCTCCCTCCTGCGAGCTACGCGTTCAGCTCCCTCCATCATCACACGTTGGTTCCGTCATTAAGCCTTCTAGCTGGAGCCTACTGCCCGGACGCCTCAGCTTTGTTAATTGCGGTTTCTTCATCCTCAATAATGCCGAATTCCATCAACAGATCCTCCAGATCTTCCATGGAAATGGGAGTGGGAACCGTTAGCATATCGTTATTCAAAATCTTACCTGCCAGCTCTTCATACTCCGCAGCCTGCTTATGTTCCGGGTTATATTGGGTAACGGTCATACGGCGCAGCTCAGCGTGCTGTACAACATTGTCACGCGGCAAAAAGTGGATCATCTGCGTGTTCAGTCTTCTCGCAAGCTCTGTAATCAATTCCGCTTCCAGGTCCGTATTCCGGCTGTTGCAGATTAAGCCGCCCAAACGCACCCCGCCGCTGTTGGCATACTTCAATATCCCGCGCGCAATATTGTTGGCAGCGTACATAGCCATCATCTCGCCTGAGCATACGATGTAGATTTCCTGAGCCTTCTTCTCCCGGATCGGCATGGCGAAGCCCCCGCACACGACGTCCCCCAGCACATCGTAGGATACGAAATCCAGCCCTTCGTAGGCGCCCTCTTCCTCCAGAAAATTAATGGCTGTGATGATGCCGCGTCCTGCACAGCCGACACCGGGCTCTGGACCGCCGCATTCCACGTTCAGAATGTCACCGAAGCCCTTCTGGACAACATCCTCCAGCTCCAAATCCTCTACCGTGCCCCTTTCAGCAGCCAGATGTAGCACTGTCTGTTGGGCCTTCGTATTCAGAATAAGACGGGTGGAGTCTGCCTTGGGATCACAGCCTACGATCATAATTTTTTGTTTGAATTTGGTCGCGAGCTGAGCCAGTGTATTCTGCGAGGTTGTCGATTTGCCGATACCGCCCTTACCGTAAAACGCAATTTGTCTCATATTTTCTCAGCCTCCAAAATGTTCAATGGGTAAATCCGAATGATTGCCCTTAACTCCCTTATTGCGCTTACTTCCTTTATTGCTCTGCACAGGATACATATAACGCAGAAATTTCACATATTCCAGAACCGATTCCTCAATATCCCCGCCGCATACAATAGGCAGCACGCCAGCTTCCTGCAATGCCTCTTTGGGGGCTTCGCCTATGCCGGACGACAGCAGCAATGCACAGTCATGCACCATGGAAAGGATCTCCTTCATCGTCTCGACCTTGTCCCCATTGCAATCGGCTTTCCCGTGGCAGTAGGATTGCACCTTACGAATGCCTATGAAATTTACGATGGTCCCGTCGCTTTCATAGATCATAAATTCCTTGGCACGGCCGAAATGCTGATTCACCTTCCCTCCGCCACGACTGGCCACTGCGATTAGGACTGGCTTTGAGGTGAAGCTCGCTTCAGGCTTATCTCCCGATAACGGGCAGCTACAGCCAGCCCCGGTTGACGGTTGTTTGTGGTGTGATTGTCCCTCCTTGCGTTCCATTCTCACTCTCACCTTCTCATCCAGTTCTTTCTGAAATTGTGCCCTTGCCCCTTCATCCATGGGAGGAGCAGCCGCTATGTTCTCCCATGTAAAATCCTGATTGCGATCCTCGCCCAGCAGTCCAATCGCATCCGCCCTGCACTGACGGCAATGGCGCATAATGACAGCCCCCGCTTCAGCACATTGCTCCTGCAGCTGCCGGACCAGACGGGGACGGGGAGCCCGCATCCCTTCCTGCTCATACCGGCTACCAGGTGCGATGATGAGCGGCATAATGTTGTGCAGCACTGCGCCGTGCTCCTTGACCACCCTGGCTACCTCCGGCAGATGGGCATCATTGACTTCGGGAATCAGCACCGAGTTCACCTTGCACAATACGCCTCTCGAAGCCAGCATCTTCAAGCCTGCCAGCTGGCGGTCAATCAACAGCCGCGCGGCCTCCTCTCCTGCATAGCGTTTTCCTTCATCGTAGACCCATCCATAAATGCGGCTCCCCACCACTGGATCTACAGCATTGATCGTGATCGTGACATGCGAAATACCCAGCTCTACAATCCTGTCGATATGCCTGATCAAGGTAAGGCCATTTGTGCTG
>NZ_WUDQ01000262.1:0-5054 GCF_009827695.1 Paenibacillus sp. OT2-17
GCTGCACTCCGGCCGGGCCTGGACGGCAGTAATATATAATGTCCGCAAAGCTTTGCACAGCCAACACCCCGTACTGTTGAGCTTGTCGTAGCAAACCTTAATGGCGTAGCACGGCTTGGACGAAAAAGAACCTTCAAAACCACTTATTCATGGTTTTGAAGGTTCTTTTTTTCATCTTGTTGACAGCCTCTTGAGATTACGGAAAATTAACTTAATCTCTTATTTCTGGGTGTTATCTGCTAACAAATCGCAGAACGCTTTTCCGTAAGGTGGAAGATCAGGCGGCCGACGAGCAGATACAATATGTCCGTCCGTCACAACTGCCTCATCCTTCCAAATAGCTCCTGCATTCTCCATATCATCACGAATACCTGGTGTGGAGGTTACCGTAACACCATCCAAAATTTTAGCAGAAATCAGTACCCAGCCTGCATGGCAGATTTGTCCAATCGGCTTATGAGCAGCATGAAACTCCTGTACGAGTTGAATTACCTTGGGATAGCGGCGCAGTTTATCAGGTGCCCAACCGCCAGGGACGAGAATCCCGTCATAATCACTGCTATTCAGTTCCTCAAAGGCATATTCCGCTTCAGCAGGTACGCCATATTTTCCAATATATTTTTTACCTTTTTCCGCACCGGCTAAATGCACTTCTGCGCCTTCTTCACGAACACGGTAAATCGGATACCACAGCTCCAGATCCTCGAATTCCTCATCCACCAGGGCGATAACCTTTTTTCCGGCAAGTCTTGACATCCAACCATCCTTTCGTGCGTCACATGATGACACCTCTGTTTTGTAATCTGTACTTTTACATCTTAAGAAAAAGAACGCTCGAAGTCCATTCCTTCGCAGATTCTTATGTTAGTAGTCTGCTCTTTGACAGCAATTGTCGTCATTTTCTGACCCGCCAAAGCTTTGGTAATTTGTTCATAGCTGCAATCTGTGGAAGGATTTGAGGTCCCAAAGTCGAAATAAAACAAGGTATGATAGATTTAATGGAGTTAACAATTATTTATTAGACTAGTAGATAGATATATTTGGATTCTGATGAGATCCTCGTATAGTTTGATCCTACGTAATGAGGTGGTTAAATGCAGAAGCAATGTCAATGTGGCAAACCGATGGGACTGGAACTGCGAAAGGTAATCTATGCGGGCAAGGTTGAAATTTTGCACGTCCCTGTATTCTCATGCTCGTCATGCTTTTCCAGTGAGGTTTTGCTGCATGTGACGAAGGACATTAAGGCACTATTACAAAGTCTAGGGAGCAAACCTACGGCACGGAGAATATCTTTTGCTCGCAACAATGAACTGGCAGAAATAATTCGCAAGCTTGTATTGGAGGAAGCGGACAATCCCAATGTGGATTGGCAATCTGCTTTGGAGGAGCGCATGGAGCTTCGAATTAATCTCTTACTGGATCTTTATCGCTATGCGAGAAGTCTGGGAGACGAAGATTGGATGAATGATGTAGAGAAAAAATTGGTTCAATTATCCGGTTTTACCAGTGAATCGGTATTTACGAATACAAAAAACTAAAAAATATGAAAATTTTCATGGTCACCATTGGATTTTACATGTTCTTTTTGTTACGATGTGAATAGGCCATACGACAAGACACAGAAAGGAATGTATATCCAATGGCGACGATGACAAAAATGACTACTGTTCAACAATTAAATACGGCTCTGGAAGCGTCATCAGACAAGCCGTTGCTTCTCTTTAAACATAGCACACGTTGTCCGATAAGTGCAGGCGCATATCAGGAAGTGGAGTCCTATTTGCATGGCGCTCCCAACGAAAATATTGAATACGGTATCATTTATGTAGTAGAAGATCGGCCGGTGTCCAATGAAACCGCGGACAGGCTTCAGGTGAAGCATGAATCCCCGCAGGCCATTTTAATCAAGGGCGGAGAGGCTGTTTGGCATACATCCCATTCGAATATTACAGCCCGTGCACTCCACGATCATCTCACATAGATAGAATGTGTGCTGTCGTTGCATAAAGTAGTATTTTGTCGTAACATGGTTCTCATTAGATGATCTAGGATTCGGTTGAAAATTTATTGGCACTGGAGAGAAGGAATGTGACGGTAACGATCTATGATGTAGCTCGCGAAGCTGGTGTCTCAATGGCCACAGTGTCCCGCGTAGTTAACAATAATCCTAATGTGAAACCTCAGACCCGCAAGAAAGTGTACGAAGCGATTGAACAATTGGGATATCGCCCAAATGCGGTCGCTAGAGGTCTGGCCAGCAAGAAGACAACGACCGTCGGCGTGGTTATACCGGATATATCGAACTCAATTTTTGCAGAAATTGCGCGCGGTATTGAGGATATAGCGAATATGTATCACTATAATATTATTTTGTGTAATGCCGACAAGCGAAAAGAAAAAGAGATTCGTGTCATCAACACATTGCTTGAAAAGCAAGTGGATGGTCTTCTGTTCATGGGTGGTACAGTAACGGACGAGCATATTCAGGCGTTCCATACAGCTGCGGTCCCTATTGTTCTATGTGCAACGAGTGATGAAAAAGGAAGCTATCCTTCGGTCGATATCGACCATGAAGCCGCTGCTTTTGATGCAGTAAACACGTTGATCCGCCATGGACACCGTCAAATCGCAATGATCAGTGGTACGCTTCAAGACCCTGCAAACGGCTATGCACGTTTCCAAGGTTACAAGAGAGCACTGGAAACAGCCGGAATTGATTATCAGGAGGATCTCGTGCGAATCGGGAACTACCGTTATGAATCCGGTGTCGAAGCAATGAAATATTTTCTCGGCCTGAAGAAGAAGCCAAGTGCGATTTTTGCTGCTACGGATGAAATGGCAATTGGTGCGATCCACAGTATTCAGGATGAGGGTTTGAAAGTTCCTGATGATTTTTCGGTAATCAGTGTTGACAATATTCGTATGGCCTCTATGGTTCGTCCTCAGCTGACAACCGTCGCGCAACCGATGTACGATTTGGGTGCGGTAGCGATGCGTTTGCTGACCAAGCTGATGAAAAAGGAAAACGTGGAGAACCCTCGCGTTATTTTGCCGCATGAAACTATTTTGCGGTTGTCAGTTAATTATTTAGACTAGATGCAGTGCTGAATAGGATATACCTTCGATGAAAGCTCCTTTGATGGAGCTTTTTTCGCGGATATAAAGCTTCTTATGGACATCATCATCAAACCAAGAATAGAGGGATGCGTAATGAGCCGACTTTACGGATTAATGGGTGCTATGGATGAAGAAATTGAATTGCTGCTGGCAGCGATGACGGAAGCGAGCAAGACGGTCAAGGCTGGAATCACGTACACCACAGGAATCATTCACGGGCAAAGAGTCGTTGTCTGCAAATCCGGTGTAGGCAAGGTTAATGCTGCGGTAACAACACAAATCCTGATTGATCATTTTGGTGTAGAACAGATTATATTTACGGGAGTGGCAGGGGCAGTTCATCCCGATTTAAACATTGGGGATATTGTCATCTCATCAACATGTATGCAGCATGATATGGATGTAACGCCTTTGGGTTATGCCAGAGGGGTCATTCCTTATCAGGACACCTCAGAGTTTGTGGCTGATCCCGAGCTTGCAAGTCTAGCTGAGCAAGCCTGCAAATCGTTTGGCGATCGGTATATTGTCGGCAAGGTACTTTCTGGCGATCAATTTGTTGCAAATCGTGAGTTAGTGACTGCATTGCATCAGGAAATGGACGGTGCTTGTACCGAAATGGAGGGTGCAGCTGTGGCTCAGACAGCTCATATGAACGCTGTGCCTTATGTTGTCCTACGATCTATGTCAGATAAGGCTGATGGATCGGCTCACGTTAATTATGCTGAATTTACGGTAGAAGCTTCACATCGTTCGCATCGTATTGTGGAGTTCATGCTCAAGCATTTGGGATAAGGGTATAATTTTTTAATACATGAATCTTCGGACAAACCGGATATGGTCAAACTGCTCCTGTGATGCGAGGGGCACATCCTTTCCCATTCGTACCATCAGACAGTTAGCAGGATGTGAGCATATTTCAGGATCATCCGTGGCGTACCAGACCATATCTATAGTTTTCATCAGACGTTCCATCATGCGGCGGTATTCCCATACGGAGAGACCGCTGCCTTTTAAATCCCAATGCCAATAGTATTCGGTGGTAAAAATAATATAGGATTCAAGTTGTCTGTCCTCAAAGGCAATCCGAATCATTCGGCTACCCAGGCCCAGACCACGATAGTCATCGGCTACCTCAACAGCTCCAAGTTCCAGTAAATCCTTCATGCCAGCTTCCGACCAGCGCTCCATCTCATCTGGGTAATGAAAAGTAACATATCCCAGAAGGGTTTCCCCGTTGTGGGCAATGATAATTCTGCCTTCTGGCAGTTCTGAAATATCCACCAACGCGTCGAACTGTTCCTTTGGTTTGCGAAAGGCATCTAATTGCTTGTGCATTTGAAATGAACGCAGTTGATCCGCGGATACGGGGCCTTCTACATAGATTGTTTGTCCGTTATGATCCAGCGTGTCCAAGTGGTACAGTTTTAAATGCTGCATGTGTACGCCCTCCTTGTTCGCCATGAGCTCGTTCCTCATATCCCCTACTTATAGCAAAAAAACAATTAAATGAAAAGGATGGTCGTCACATCCTGACCTATGATATACTGTTTTAGACATAAAATGTTCACAATTAAGTGCTTAAATCAACCAGTACACCAAAGGATTTCATCTGCTTTATTTATTTTGTAAGCGTTATCTTGTTCTGTGTGATTCTCATTAATCTATTGTGAGGAGGCTGAACGTATGAAGATTGAAGAACTCCAGACTGTAGTTCCCACATCCAACATGGGCCCGTATGAACAAGCTTACAACAACTTTCAGTGGGAGGATGCAGAGCGTCATTTTACGTGGTATGAAACAGGCAAGGTAAATATGGCACATGAGGCCATTGATCGACATGTACAGGAAGGACGAGGTGAGAAAGCGGCACTATTGTATTGTGACGCAAACCGTCACGAAACCTACACCTTCTCTCAGCTTCGTGCTAGCTCTAA
>NZ_WUDQ01000263.1:0-5039 GCF_009827695.1 Paenibacillus sp. OT2-17
CTTTATCTTTGCGCTGTGCTCCTACCAATTGAGATACAATGGGCGTGATAGCCATAAGTATTCCATTAAGGCCTGTTTGTACAGGAACCCATAGGCTTACTCCAATGGCTACTCCAGCCAGATCGGCAGGGGAAAAGTGCCCTGACATATTCGTATCGAAAAAAGTCATGGCAGATAGTGCAAGCTGGGTAATCAGGATAGGGAGCAAAATGTAGAAAAGCTGCTTCCATTTCTGCCCCGTTGTTAGTGTCAATTGCATTTTTGTTTTCCTCATTTACTAGGGATTGATTATTTGTATATATCATAACATGTAAGTATTTATTGTAAGGGATACCGCTACATTTGAACAGTAATAAAAAAGACTGCACCCGTTCGCCAAACAACGGGACAGCCTTCGAAATAATTATATAATTTCTAAATCTTGTATAAGAGAACGAGATGTCCGGAGGGATAAATTATTTGTAAGTTACTCCACTTGTATAGCGGTTTGTGGCATTCCAGAGTAAATATTCATCCACTTTCATATCCTTAAGCGCGCGAATTTGATCCTCTACTTGAGTTTTCCCATACTTGGCATAATGTCCGCTCCCCAACCAACTTGCGGTAAAATCCTGGATCCAAGGACGAATAATTGGCTTTAGCTTGCCCGTCGGATCGAGCTTTTTGTGGGTATCGGCCATGGAGCCTTTAATCGTCTGGTAAGGATTCTTATCGGGATCTTTTACACCGAACCAGCCTGTGGTGTAGTGACTTGGATAAACCATGGGCGAAATGACATCCACATTTTCGGAGATTTTAGTGAAATCCTGTCCGATCCCCTCCGCAGCAGGAACGGATGCGGCATATCCGAAAATATCTACCGATACTCGCACACCTAATGGAGCAAGCTCTTTGCGGGCATATTGTACGAATTCAGCGACTGCATCCGAGCGGGATTGATCTGATTTGGTATATTTCAGCTTGTCTGCTCTTTTCTCAAAGCCTTCGGGGAAACGTACATAGTCAAATTGAATTTCCTTAAAACCAAGTTTGGCTGCTTCCTTAGCGATGGCGATATTATAATCCCATACTTCTTTATTATAGGGATTAACGAACCCGTCTCCTTTGCCGTTTTTCCAGACAGAGCCGTCAGGGTTACGGAAAGACATCTCGGGATTTTTGTTGGCCAGTACCGTATCTTTAAATACGACAATACGAGCAATCGGGTAAACATTATGCTTTTTCAATCGGTCCATCAAACCGGAAATATCCCGAATGAATTTTTGCGGCTTGCCCAATTTGAGCAGCTCGGGAGTGGTCGTTGGATAAGTGATGTAACCTGCATCGTCTTTAATATCAATAACCATGGAATTGAGCTCTGTCTTGTCAAGCAGTTCAAGCAACTGGATCATACGCGAACCGCCTGCGCTATAAGCCGTGACATAGATGCCCTTGATAGCAGGAGTCGTCGGTTGTGGGTCAATTTTAACCGAAGGATTGGAGGCATCCACCTTCATATTATTGTGCTGAGCCTGAATCATGGCGCTGCTAATTGTTGTTGCCACCGTATCTTTTACATTTGGAGCGTTGGCTGACTGATCCCCGTTTCCGCCTATCCCCATCGCCAATAGCATAATTGCCCAAATCATATTCATTTCCTAACTCTCTCCCTTATGTATGTCGCTTACCTGATTATACGTAAAGTTATGTATCGAAAAACAACACGCTTGTAACCAATACTGGAATCATCAGGCACAGTCTTACATGATTAACCCAACCGGTGCTCATTGAATCCATAAAAATGCATAAATAATGCCGCTCTCTTCGCGGTCGTAGATGCAACCGGAAGAAGCGGCACTTGGTAAAGAAATTTATTGAAGATAATTATTGTCTTGATGCTCGCAAATACTGTACTGAATAATTTCTAGCGCATCCGTTGGCTTGAGTATGGCCATCCCGTCCCGAAGCACAATCATCGAGTTCAGCTCATCCTTTTTGAGAGAAGGGAGCATTTCCGGGTACCATCTTAAGACAATGTCGGACAGTTTTACCGTTTCCATTTCCACAAAAATCACCCTTTCCTGCTCGGAATCATTCCAAAAGAATCATTCAATACGATTCGGAAAAGCAAAGTGCCTGTGAAATAGCAGGTAAAGCTGGTCTTTATATACTATGGGAACAGCGCACATATAGTGTACCACAGAAACTGTATTTTGACACTTAGGTTTGTGCTTATCTTCGGCGAAATGAACCCATCACCCCAACCGTTTCCACAATATTGACAAAAGCAGAAGGGTCCACTTCTTTAATGATGCGTTTTAATTCAACTAGCTCGTAGCGTGTCGTGACAGTCATCAGCATGTCCTTTTCGGTATGTGAAAATGCGCCTTCAATTTTTATTTTGCTAACACCGCGTGGTGTGGTCAACATCCGCTCCAGTAGCTTGTCGGTGTGTTCTGTAATAATGTAGACGGTAATCTTCGTGTGACTGACATAGATTTGATCCAATACCTTGCCAGTCACAAAAATAGATAGCATCGACGCAAGTGCAATATTCCAATCATCGTTCAAATATCCTGCTGCAAGAATGACCAGTCCATTCATGCCAACAAGTACAGTTCCTACGGGGAAGTCACGATAACGAGTGACGATGGAACCGATAATGTCAAAACCGCCCGTGGACCCTCCTACCCGAAAGGAAATTCCTGCTCCAACGCCGATCATTACCCCACCAAAAACGGAGGCCAGCAGGGGGTCCGACACGACAGATTGCACCGGCACCCACGCCAAAATCCACGTTGTAACGACAACGGATAAAATGCTCAGGCTAATAAAACGCTTGCCTAAAATAAACCAGCCTGCAATAAGCATCGGGATATTAATAATAAAATACATCGCGCTGATATCAAATTTTGTGAAGTAGCCGATTAACATGGAAAGCCCGGCTACTCCTCCGCTCAGCAAGTGGTGTGGCACGAGAAACAGATTAAAACCGCATGCAATGGCAGCGGCTCCAAAAATGACAGTTAAGCAGTTTAACACTATTTTTAACAACTTAATTTCACCTCATTTAAATTATACGGGAAGCAACTTGCTGGTATTCATGAATTGTTCTGTGCTATAATGCGATGTGGATATTCTTGAGTAGGGACCTATGTCCAGAGAAACACTTAAAATTTAAACTGTTTTAAAAAGGATAAATTCGTTTAAGATGTATCGGATAGGTTCCCCAAATTCATTACAGAAAGATGCAGTTATAGGTCTAAATAAACTGTCACTGTATTGGGGAAAACTTATACAATAATATCGCTACTTAAGAATACAGACAACATTGTGGATTGTCCACCACATCCACCATTATGAAGGAGTTTGAATAAATTTGACGACATTTGCAGAATTTGATCTTGAACCGAAAGTAATTCAGGCGATTACAGAACTGGGTTTTGAAGAAGCAACACCAATTCAATCCCAATCCATCCCGATTGCACTGCAAGGCAGAGACATGATTGGCCAAGCCCAAACAGGTACTGGTAAAACTGCTGCGTTTGGTATTCCGCTGATCAACAAAATTTCTAGAAGCGACGAAAAAATCAGAGCCCTGATCATGGCACCAACACGTGAGCTTGCTATCCAGGTAGCTGAAGAAATCGAAAAACTCTCCCGTTTCAAAGGTCTTCGTACTTTGCCAATCTATGGTGGACAAGATATCGTACGCCAGATTCGTGCTTTGAAAAAGAAACCTCAAATTATTATTGGTACGCCAGGACGCTTGCTTGACCATATTAATCGCAAAACCATCAAGCTGGAAGATGTAAACACAGTTGTTTTGGATGAAGCAGATGAAATGTTGGATATGGGCTTCATGGAAGATATTCAATCCATTCTGAAGCAAGTTCCAGACGAGCGCCAAACGATGCTTTTCTCGGCTACAATGCCTCCTAATATTAAAAGATTGGCTGAGCAATTCCTCAAAAATCCTGAGCATGTTTCAGTTATTCCTAAACAAGTTAGTGCTCCACTGATTGATCAGGCTTATATCGAAGTTCCTGAGCGTCAAAAATTCGAAGCATTGAGCCGTTTGATCGACATGGAATCCCCAGAACTTGCTATCGTATTTGGTCGTACCAAGCGTCGGGTAGACGAGCTGGCTGAAGCTCTGCAAAAACGCGGATATTCTGCAGACGGTTTGCATGGTGACTTGTCTCAAAACCAACGTGATGCTGTAATGCGTAAATTCCGTGACGGAAGCATCGATGTGCTCGTAGCGACTGACGTAGCTGCCCGTGGTTTGGACGTTTCCGGCGTAACTCACGTTGTGAACTTTGACCTTCCGCAAGATCCAGAAAGCTATGTTCACCGTATTGGACGTACTGGACGTGCAGGTAAAGAAGGGGAAGCTTGGTCTTTCGTAACGCCTCGTGAAATTGACCATTTGCACTTTATCGAACGTGTAACTCGTCACCGCATTCTACGCAAGCCGCTTCCAACGCTGGCTGAAGCTCTGGAAGGCAAACAACGTATCATTGCTGAACGTCTCCTAGAGGCTGTAGAAAGCGGTGAGCTGAACGAGTACAAAGGTTTGGCTATTCAAATGCTGGAGCAATATGATTCTGTACAACTTCTCTCCGCAGCTCTGAAACTGATGACTGGTGAGAAAAGAGAAGCATCGATTGAGTTGACTCCAGAAGATCCGATCCGTGCAAAACGTCGTAAACCAGACGTGCGTTCTGGCGGTCGCAAGCCTTCCAACTATAGCGGTCGCAGCAATGGTGGTTACAATTCCAACCGTTCTGGCGGTACCGGCGGTAGTGGAAGTAAAGGTGGATATGGCGGTTACAACCGTGGCAAAGAAGGCGGTGGCTATAACCGTGATTCAGGAAGCCGCTACAGTGGAGATCGTAAACCACGCCCGAGCAGCAATGGAGAAACTCGTCGTCCTGCAAGACGTGAAGATTCCTCTTCCGAATAAGAAATGAAATAATGAAAAGTCGAAGCAGATGAAGCTTCGGCTTTTTTGTTATGATTGATCAGTATGAATGAACCTTTTAGCGATCTGCTTT
>NZ_WUDQ01000264.1:0-5016 GCF_009827695.1 Paenibacillus sp. OT2-17
CAGGTCCAACAGGAACCACAGCAAGCGCCTGCAGTATATTTCTCGCAATATGTGGATGGCGGGGATGGAAGAATTGTTTTGCAATTGCATTATAACGGGAATGGAGACCCTTCCCATCGGGCAGACGGTTACTCACTTGAGTTTCATCAATGGATGAAGAAAACAAACCAAATGAAAGTTACCACTTTACCGATTAATCCGCTTTATCCTGCCATGCCATATATAATCATCGACAGTATCTTTTATGATTTCATGGATATTACGAATGCTTGGTATTTCAATGATGAGGGCGATTTCTACAACCCGAGCGAATTTAATACCGTTGCATATGTTTTAAAATACCAAGGACAAGTGGTAGATGTATTAGGAAATCCAAATTCGCATGAGCAGTTTGCACCGCAAGGAGGAACGTTCGTCCGCAAGCCAGGAATATCCTACGGATCGTCTGCCTATAATCAGCCAGATGAGTGGAATGCGTTTCCGAAAGGGACCTATCAATATGTCGGCACTCATACACCATAAACGGTATGCTTTGCAGCACCAAGGAGACTCCTGTCCCCTCGAGAATTTTTTAAGAGTCCAGCTTAAGTAGGTCGTAGGAGTTGCTGGCAGAGCGGCTATATTTCAGGTTCATCAGGAACCACAGGAGGCATTTCTTTTGTTTTTTTCACAATATGTCGATGGTGGAGACGGTCGCATCGTGCTGCAATTGTTTTACAACCGAGAATGTGACTTCTCTCATAAAATCGAAGGATATGAGCTGGAGGTTCACCAATTCATGAAAAACAAGAACCGTATGAACGTATCCAGCATAGCGCTATATCCGGTTAATCCAGTAATTCCGTATCTGATCATAAACAGCATCTTTTACGATTTCATGGATGTCACGAATGTTGCCTATTTTAATCAAGAGGGTCATTTCTATAACCCAAGTGAATTTAATACGGTCGCATATGTACTGAAATATCATGAAACTGTGGTAGATGTGATTGGAGAGCCTCATTCGCAGAATCAATTGTTTCCTCAAGGTGGGACATTTGTTCGTAGACAAGGTATATCATGTGGCTCACCCGTTTTTAATCAGCAGGATGAGTGGATTGCATACCCGAAAGGTACTTATCAATATGTAGGCAGACATACACCTTAATTGGTATGTTTGTCTGCGATCGCTGTCTGTTGAAGACAGGTCATGAATTACTTATAAAGGTGTAACCCAACAACTATGGAGGGTTACACCTTTTTGTATACTGAGCATTTTGTATTCATCCAAGCCTTTACTGTACAAGGAGATTTTCAACATGAAACTAGAGGCACGGGGAGTTCTTCCACAGCAGTATCAATATGCTTGAACAATGTACTCAACTGAATTACAATACAATTGATAATGATTTTTAATATCAATTAGGATGAGAAGGGGGAGTTGAACTACATGTTTGGATTGACAAAAAAGCTACATATTTATATAGCACTTATTCTGATGATATCGGTGCTGGCTGGTTGTGCCTCGGGTGGAACTAGCGGGACAACTGACCCTTCAAGCAAGTCTGCAAGTGGTAATAAGAGCAATACAGTAGGCAGTGGTGCAGACGAGCAGACCAGAGTTATCAAACATGCTATGGGTGAAACGACAATTAAGGGAACTCCGAAGAGGATTGTAACCTTGTTCCAGGGTGCCAATGATGTTGTTGTTGCACTTGGTGTGAAGCCAACGGGTGTTGTGGAATCCTGGGTTCAGCAACCCGTATATAAATATTTGAAAGCGGATCTGGATGGCGTGACGCAGGTAGGTCAGGAATCACAGCCGAATCTGGAAGAGATCAACAAGTTGAAGCCGGATCTAATCATTGCCACCAAAACAAGACATGAGGATATCTATGATCAACTGTCCCAGATTGCTCCAACGGTAGTTACCGAGACGTTGTTTGACTGGAAAGAGACGGTAAAGACGGCTGGTGAAGCGATGAATATGAAGGAACAGTCGGACAAGTTGCTTGCCGATTGGGATGCAAGGGTAGCGGATTTCAAAGACAAAATGGGTGACCGTCTACCCATTGAAGCGACTATTACGAATTTCAGAGCCGATCAGGTTCGCATTTTCTATATGGGATACGCCGGGAAAATTTTGAAAGAGCTTGGATTTACCAGACCGCCTGGACATGATGAAGACACCTGGGGTGTGGAGTTGACTTCGAAAGAGAACATCCCGGATATGAACGCAGATATGATCTTCAACTTCAATTCAGGTACGGAAACAGAAGCTATTGAGAAAAATTATAAGGATTGGACCAGCAGTCCGCTCTGGAAAAATCTCGATGCGGTAAAGAATAACCAGCTGGTACAGGTTGATGAAGTGGCCTGGAACATGGGAGGCGGATACACATCGGCCAACATGATGCTGGACGACCTATACAAGCAGTTCAATCTGAATTAATGGGAGCAAGACCTGCCATGCACCAGGACATCGTATACGAAGTGTATGGGCAGGCAGGTCTTTTTGCATTTCACGAATGAAAGAGTGAGAATATGTTTCCCCTTTTTACGAAGGCAAGTACGAAGATGTATGGACTATCCGGCTTATTCATTTTACTATTACTCGCCTGTGTAGCCAGCATGATACTGGGACGCACACACATAACATTTCAAATTGCAGTGGATGCACTACAACACTATGACGAAAGCTCAGTGGAGCATGTCGTACTTCTGACAGAACGTTTACCACGCACAATTATTGCCGCTGTTGTTGGTGCAAGTTTGGCGGTGGCGGGAGGACTCATGCAAGCGCTAACTTGTAATCCGCTCGCTTCACCAAGTGTGTTTGGGATCAATGCGGGCGCCATCTTTTTTATCGTTATTGCCATCGTGGTGCTGTCGGTGTCCTCGCTCAGTACGATGATGTGGTTTGGTTTTGCCGGGGCAACCATTGCAACAGTGATTGTGTACGCGCTTGGGTCCATCGGTCGTGATGGTCTGACTCCCATCAAGATTGTGCTGGCGGGTACCGCCATCTCTGCACTTTTTGCTTCGTTCACGCAGGCAATCCTGGTGCTGGATGGAACGGGACTACAGGACGTGTTGTTCTGGCTTGCAGGTTCAGTGAGCGGTCGGACACTCGACATGCTGTATCCTGTACTGCCATATATGACGGTTGCCACTGTAGTATCCCTGTTTATGGGCCGGGCGATCAATCTGCTACTGACCGGTGATGATATCGCCAAAGGCATGGGACAGAACGTGCTACTGGTTAAGCTGCTTATGGGAGTCGTTACGGTATTGCTAGCCGGTGGTTCTGTTGCGGTGGCCGGTTCAATTGGTCTGGTAGGATTAGTTGTACCGCATATCATGCGGGCGTTTGTTGGCAACGACTACCGCTGGCTTGTTCCCTACTGCATTCTGGGCGGCGCCATTTTGTTATTGGCGGCGGATGTTGTTGCACGGCTGATCATCATGCCGCAGGAAGTTCCGCTTGGCGTTATGACAGCGCTCATTGGTGGTCCCTTCTTCGTCTATATTGCCCGCAAGGGGGGGACGAAGATATGAGGAAGATGATTACTTTTCGCAATAAGAAAGATACGTTATCCTTGCAAATGGAGCGCAAATCGCTGTTCATCATCGGAATCTGTATGGTTTTGGTATTGATTGCATCCATTCTAGGAACTGGTGTGGGTAATGATTTCATATCTCCGCTGAATGTGCTGCAGACGATTTTCGGTCTGGGCGCAGGCGATCATGACTTTGTCGTGTTGACGCTAAGGCTGCCGCGTGTGCTGTTATCGTTGCTTGTTGGTGCAGCACTAGGCATGTCCGGTGCCCTATTGCAGGGGATTATTCGTAATCCGCTCGCTTCACCGGATGTGATCGGGATAACGGGAGGAGCTGCCGTTGCCGCTGTAGGTTTTGTCACCCTGCTGGGTGGAACCATCAGTATCAAGCTGTTGCCGCTGTTTGCCATTATGGGCGCGATGATTACCACAATCATCATATATCTTCTTGCCTGGAAAAAAGGAGTAAGCCCGATTCGACTGGTGTTGATCGGAATCGGAGTGTCAGCCATTACGGGGGCCGGGACGACCTTCATGCTGATTCTTAGTCCATTCTATACGGCTGGTCAGGCGTATATCTGGCTGACGGGGAGTGTGTATGGCGCATCGTGGACCGATGTCAGAACGATCATCCCGGTGATTGTAATCGTGCTTCCGTTGGCGATCTGGTTTGCCCGTAGTCTGAACGCACAGGAATTCGGGGATGATCTAGCCACCGGGCTGGGGGTCACTGTACAGCGTCATCGTTCAGCACTGCTACTGTGCAGTGTACTGCTGGCCGGGGGTGCTGTAGCTGTCGCGGGGACGATTGGTTTTGTCGGTCTGATTGCGCCGCATATTGCCCGGAAGCTGGTAGGGCGTATGTTTGGCAGCATGCTCATCGTTTCGGGACTGGTCGGTGCCCTGCTTGTATTTGCTGCTGATCTTATTGCCCGTACAGTATTTCTGCCGCTCGATGTTCCGGCAGGGGTATTTACCGCCGGGGTAGGAGCACCGTTTTTCCTGTATCTGTTGTTCAAGAATCGAAATCAGTTTTGAGGAGGAGAATGCTGTGAGTATTCTGGAAGCCAAGGACCTTACGATCGCCTATGGCGCAGAGCCTATTATTGAGAATCTGAACCTGACTATTCCCAAGGGGAAAACTACTGTCCTGATTGGCAGCAACGGTTGCGGAAAGTCCACCTTGCTGCGAACGATGGCGCGACTGCTGAAGTCCAGTTCAGGCTCGGTGCTGCTGGATGGCGAGGAGATTGCGAAGTTGCCTACCAAGGAAATTTCAAGACGTATGTCCATTCTGCCGCAAGGCCCTTCTGCTCCAGAGGGACTGACAGTGAACCAACTAGTTCGGCAAGGACGGTACCCACACCAGACCTGGCTGAAACAGTGGTCAGGTGAGGACGAACGCATGGTCAGGCTCGCGCTGGAATCCACACATCTGACTGCTCTGGCTGATCGGCCCGTGGACGCATTATCCGGC
>NZ_WUDQ01000265.1:0-4948 GCF_009827695.1 Paenibacillus sp. OT2-17
TCAGGAATAGCCCGTCCCGGGTGTGCGGGAATATCCACACACTGCCCACTCTCATCGAAAGACCATGCATGATATGGGCATGTGATGTGCCCGCTTTGACAATAGCCGAGCGATAAATCAGCTCCTCGGTGCGGGCAATAAGCATGGATGGCATGTACCTGACGATGATCATCACGGTACAGGACAATATCTTTGCCAAGCAGTCGCTTTTTAAGCGGTTTATTTTTTAGCTCCTTGGACCAGCCAACGGCGTACCAGGCAATCGGGAATACCTGCTGATCACTTTCACGAACTTCACGAAAGCTGGGATGGGTGTTCATCTATATCAACGCTCCTTGTTCTGCTTCTCAATTATGACCCATGGGTCATTTATCATATTAGTATAATACACCCCTGATCCAAAACGAAACAGGTGTCCTGAAATTGGCAAGAAACGAAGGTCGCTTAAGGTTGTATGAAATAGTAAAAAAAGGCGCATATCCTTTTTAGGAATGCCCCTTTTTTAAATTAGGCTGGCTATTTGATTTTGTATGACTATACAAACTTACGATGATGTTTCTTACCGTCATATGAGAATAAGGCGAGCTTTCCCTCAATCAATGTTTCCAAATGAACGGTGCGCCCCCACAGCTGATATACATACGGAAGTGTGCGCTCCATATATTTTAAATCCAGCTCAATGCCTTCGTACTGGTGCTTGAGCTTCAACTCGCCCGTATGCAGGTAATCTCCATCCTCGACGACGATATAAGGGGAGCCTCCATTCACACGTGAAAACACGAGCTGATCCCGTATGTTTTCCCAGGATTTATCGGTAATTTTCCAATCGGGTCCCCGTTTCTCAAACACGTACAGATCCAAATCCTCTGTCAGTTTCTTGGTCATGTAATTGCGTATAAAAGAGGTGTCTGAGTCGAACTCTCGTACCTCGAACATTTTAGCGCGTCCTTCGCCCGGTTTGCGTCCTTGTCGCTCTTGCTCCTCACGGGTTGGGTTATCCCATCGTTTTTCAATATCCTCAAATATTTTCAGTCCCAAATAGTACGGGTTCAGGCTTTGCTTGGAAGGCTGTACGACAGAAGCGTTCAGCATCGCAAATTCAACGGTTTCCTCCCCGGTCAAATCTAGTTCCCTTACAATCCGCTGGTGCCAATAGGAGGCCCAGCCTTCATTCATGATTTTGGTCTCCATTTGAGGCCAGAAATACAGCATTTCGTCCCGTAGCATCGTCATAATATCCCGCTGCCAGTCCTCCAGTACCTCCGAGAATTCCTGAATAAACCAGACGATATCTTTTTCAGGTTCCGGTGGAAACTGGCGTATCTTGATGCCCTCGGTCTCGGCGGGATTATGCTGCTTCACTGTGTCCAGTGACCACAGATCATCGTAAGGTCCAGGGGGACGCTGGCGTTTTCCAGGTTCTTTCTGCTCCCGAATTTTGAGCTCCATGTAACGCTGTTTATCCAGATGCCTTGGTTTGATGATCTGTGGGTCTACATGCTCTTGTATCGCCAGTACAGAGTCAATGAAGGATTCCACAGCCTCTGACCCGTATTCCATTTCATAGCTGTTGATTCGATCTGCTGTGGCCGACATACTCTCTACCATATTGCGATTAGAAGCTGAGAAGCGAGCGTTGTGTTTGAAAAAATCACAGTGTGCCAGTACATGGGCGACAATCAGTTTATTTTGCACCAAAGAATTTCCTTCCAGCAGGAAGGCATAGCAGGGATTGGAGTTAATGACCAGCTCATAGATTTTGCTCAATCCAAAATCGTACTGCATTTTCATCTTGTGAAATGTTTTTCCAAAACTCCAGTGGCTGAAGCGCGTGGGCATACCATAGGCTCCGAACGTGTATACAATATCCGCCGGACAAATCTCATACCGCATCGGGTAGTAATCGAGCCCGAATCCATCGGCAATCTCCATAATTTCTGATATCGCATATTCTAGCTCCTTCTGGTCGGTACTCATCCCACCGATCCCCCTTCCCGTTTGCGAAAAAAGGTACGTAAGGCTTGGTATACCTCACCTTTTTCCTTGATGACATAGTACATAAACTGATCCTTTTTAATATTCTTGTAGGCTGACATCAGCGTGCTGCTGCGATTATATTGATTCACTTCTCCATAGCCGAACATATTGCTCCGCTTTATAAGTTCCTCGATTAGCTTCACACACCGCTCATTGTCCGAGGTCAGGTTATCGCCATCCGAGAAATGGAAGGGATAAATATTGTAGCTGGAAGGAGGATATCGTTTGTCGATAATCTCCAGTGCTTTCAAATAAGCGGAAGAGCAGATCGTGCCGCCACTTTCTCCGCGGGTAAAAAATTCTTCTTCCGTAACCTCTTTAGCCTCGGTATGATGCGCGAGAAAGACAATTTCCACCTTTTCATACTGACGGCGCAAAAAGCGGGTCATCCAGAAAAAGAAGCTGCGAGCGCAATATTTTTCAAAAGAGCCCATCGAGCCTGATGTGTCCATCATGGCTATAATCACCGCGTTGGATTGGGGAATGGTCTTCTCTTCCCATGTTTTGTAGCGAAGATCGTCCGGACTAATATGATGAATGCCCGGTTTCCCCTCACGGGCGTTGCGGCGCAGATTTTCGAGAATGGTTCGTTTCTTGTCAATGTTCGCTTGCATGCCTTTTTTACGTATATCATTAAATACGATAGATTCAACCTCAATTTGATCCTTGTCTTTTTGCTGTAAATTCGGCAATTCCATTTCCTCAAACAGCATATCTTCCAGTTCTTCTATGCTGACTTCCGTTTCCATTATATCGTGTCCCGGCTGGTCGCCGGCTTTCTCACCTTTACCTGGCTTCTGGGAAGCAGGATCACGTCCAATGACATCCCCCACCTGACTGTCGCCATCTCCTTGGCCTACATGCTTTTGCTTTTGATAGTTATAAATGAAGCGATATTCATCCAGACTGCGAATCGGCACTTTAATAATCTGTTGACCGTCCGACATAATAATATTTTCTTCCGTTATCAGATCGGGTAGATTTTGCTTAATGACATCTTTGACCTTCTGCTGATGACGTTGCTGGTCCTGGTACCCTTTGCGATGCAGCGACCAATCTTCGCGGGATACGACGAATGAATATGGCTGGCGTGGTTCCGGCATTATTAGGCACCCCCCAAGTGGATACACGGCACAGTTTGGCCTTGTTGGTTATTAAGTATATTCACGGGGATGAACGATATGTGATGGAACTCGATTTAAATTCTGCCCGTTTGCTTTTATAATGAAAGTAAAAAATGTAAAAAAAGAATGGAGAACCTTGGGTTATGGAAGAAATTGCAGTACTTATAGTAGACGATGAGCAGGGGTTGCGGGATATGCTGACAACGGTGTTAAAAAAAGAAGGATTCCTTCAAGTCAAGCATGCTGCAACGGGTCGGGAAGCGCTGCAAGTCGTGATGGAATCTCATGTGGATGTGATTGTACTTGATGTTATGCTGCCTGATAACGATGGGTTTGAGGTGTGTCGTCAAATGCGTCTATATACGGATGCCCCTATTCTTTTTTTGACGGCAAGAGATACAGACCTAGACAAATTAATGGGGTTTGGTATCGGAGGGGACGATTATATTACCAAACCGTTTAACCCGCTGGAAGTCGTTGCGCGTATGAAAGCTCGAATGAAATATCGGAAAGTTTCGACAGTGGCCATGAAACCGACCTTACGCACTTTAGATTTTGGATATTTTCGTCTGGAACTGGAATCCGGTGTATTGTATGTGGAGGACAAGCAGGTCGATTGTCCGGCACGTGAATGGCTACTGCTGGTTTTTTTGTGCAAGCATCCTAACCGTATTTTCAGTGTACGGCAGCTTTATGAGACGATATGGAGCGAGGCCTTCTTGGGTGATGAGAAGACCGTAGTGATTCATATCTCCCGTTTGCGGAAAAAAATAGAACCTGACCCCAAGCACCCGCAATTTTTAATCAATGTAAGAGGGCTTGGTTATAAAATGATGTCAGTCAAGATGGGGGAGCAAGAATGAACTCTCTGGTTAAGATGTCCTTTCGCTTTATGAAAGTAACGTTATGCTTTGTACTGGCCTATGTCCTATGTTTTGTTATTTGCACGATCTTATATATTTTTATAAAAAGTATATTTGGAGCATCTCAAAATATAAATATTGATTTATTCTGGACAGGACTTGGTATCGTGCAGAGTGTTGTGTTCATAGCTGCCTACGGATGGTATATAGGCAAACCTTTGGTGTATGTAATTAAATGGATTGGAAATATTGCGACAGGGGAATTTCAAGCGCCGCTAAGTGAACTGGAACTGCCGGAGGGCAAAAAAAATCAGAAAAATAGTTATAAACCTCCGTATCAATTGTATAAAGAAGTTTTTGAACAAATGAACATCTTATCGGCTCAATTGCGCAGCAATGAGGAAGAGAGAGTGGAATTAGAGAAACGAAAACAGCAGTGGGTAGCAGGTGTAAGCCATGATCTGAAAACACCATTATCTTATATTGAAGGATATGCGGTCATGCTGACTGCTCAAGAGTATGACTGGTCTGATGAAGAAAGAAGAAGCTTTAGTATGGGTATCAGTGAGAAAGTGACGGAAATGAAGCAGTTGATTCAGGATTTGAATGCTTCTATGCAGCTTAAGGAAGGTCCATTGCCAATCCAATTGGAGAAGAAGGACATTGTGGAGTTTCTCCGTAGTACAGTCATAGATATCGCTAACCATCCTTCAGCCGAGCAATACGAATTTTCTTTTACGTCAATGGACGCGGCATGTATTATGCCCTTCGATAGTAAATTATTAGGCAGAGCGCTCCAGAATTTTTTGATTAATGCTATCATTCATAATCCTCCAGGTACACACGTTTCCATGGAAGTAAGCAAAGCGAACGATAAGCTTCATATTTCTATCGAAGACGACGGAATAGGAATGAATTCCAATG
>NZ_WUDQ01000266.1:0-4984 GCF_009827695.1 Paenibacillus sp. OT2-17
CCAACACTTTAATTATTACGGTGGTTTCCGTACTGGCAGGGTTGGTCATCGGTATTATAACGGCGCTGGCGCGAATTTATAAGGTTCCTGTGTTGTCCCAGATTTCTCACGGTTACGTCACCTTTATCCGTGGCACACCGATGCTGATGCATTTGCTGCTTATTTATTTCAGTTTGCCTTTGTTGATTGATGCGGGAGCGAAGCATTTCGGCTGGCCGCTGCAATCCAAAGATGTTCCTTATATGGTATTTGCACTCATTTCGTTTTCCATTACCAGTGGCGCGTATATGTCTGAGGTCGTCCGTTCTGGAATTCAATCGGTCAACAAGGGACAAATCGAGGCGGCTTATGCCGTCGGTATGACGACGTGGCAAGTGCTGAGACGGATTGTATTTCCGCAGGCGTTCGTGGTGAGTTTGCCAAACCTGACGAATTCCGTTATTGGGATGCTTCATGGCTCTACCTTGGCTTTCACGGTATCGGTCACAGAAATCCAGGCACAGGCTGAAATTCTGGCATCTACCAACTGGAAATATTTAGAGGTATATATCGCGGCTGCACTGCTATTTTGGGGCTTGACGGTATTAATTGAGCGAATATCCGGCTTGGTGGAGAAAAAAATCAATGTGTTTAATGGAGGTCGAGCATCATGATCCGTCTGCAAAATATAACGAAGTCGTTCGGCAAACATGAAGTGCTCAAAGGCATTGATTTGACCGTGAACAAAGGCGAGGTCGTCGTTATTTTAGGCCCGAGCGGTTCAGGAAAAACGACTCTGCTACGCTGCATTAATTATCTGGAAAAGCCGAATGATGGGGAAGTCAGCATTGGCGATTTTACAGTGAACTGCAAGCGACCTGCGAAGAGGGATGTTTTGGCTCTACGTCAAAAGACGGCTATGGTTTTTCAGCAGTACAATTTGTTCAAGCATAAAACAGCACTGGAAAATGTCATGGAAGGGCTTGTCGTTGTCCGCAAGGTCAAGCAGGAGGAAGCGAAAAAAATTAGCATTGAAGTGCTTGAAAAGGTCGGTCTGGGTGAAAAGCTGAATCATTATCCAAGCCAGCTATCCGGAGGGCAGCAGCAGCGTGTCGGCATAGCGCGTGCCTTGGCGCTGAACCCGGAAGTGATTTTGTTCGATGAGCCGACTTCGGCGCTGGACCCTGAATTGGTGGGTGAGGTGCTGTCGGTGATCCGCAAGATTGCGAAGGAAGGCATTACAATGATTGTCGTTACACATGAAATGGGCTTTGCGCGCGATGTTTCAAATCATGTGGTATTTATGGATGGCGGTCATATTATCGAGGAAGGCACACCGGACGACATTTTTAACCACCCCAAAGAGGAACGTACCAAACAATTCCTGAAACGGATTACACCGGAATATAACTATTCAATTTAGACGGGAGAGGGAGACATGAGTATTAAAATCGGAGTATTGGATCAAAGCCCTATACACGAGGGGGAAACGGCAGCGCAGGCCCTTCGTAATACGATTAAGCTAGCACAGCGTGTAGAGGAATTGGGGTTTACGCGTTTCTGGGTATCAGAGCATCACGATTCCGAGCAGGTTGCGGGCTCTTCGCCAGAGGTACTCATTTCCCATTTGCTGGCACGCACTGAACGTATTAAAGTCGGTTCTGGTGGAGTGATGCTTCAGCATTACAGCCCTTATAAAGTAGCTGAAAACTTTAATGTGCTGTCCTCTCTTGCACCGGGTCGCGTAGATTTGGGAATTGGACGCGCGCCGGGCGGGTTGCCGAAATCCACACAGGCGTTACAACGAAACGTTCATGACGCGCCTTCTCTCGAAGAAAAAATTGATGAAGTAAGTCGCTATATTCATAATATTCCGTCTGAAGAAGGACCGTTAGCCGGGTTACAGGCGAATCCGATTCCAGAAACACCAGCGGATATTTACGTTTTGGGTACAAGTACAGACAGTGCTGGAATTGCTGCGCGTTTGGGGTTGCCCTACGTTTTCTCGCAATTTATCAATAGTAATGAGCAGATTGCATTGGAATCATTCCGTACGTATCGGGCGTCTTTCGATTATAGTTATGGACGTGAGCCGAAAGCTCTTTTTGCGCTTTCAGTCATCGTAGCGGACACTTCCGAGGAAGCTGAGGAGTTAGCAGGGGAGCACAAGCTGTACAAAATTCATCTGGCCAGTGGCAAGACGGCTACGGTGGGCACGCTGGAAAGTGCAGAAGAGTTCGGCAAGCAATCAGGTGAAGAATATACAATTGAAGCTACACAAGCGCAAATTAACAAAGGGAATAAAGACGAAATCTATGCTGTGTTGACGGAAATTCAAGCGAAGTATCAGGCCGATGAGCTAATTGTTACGACAGGAATAAGGGATATACACAAGCGCGTGCGCTCGTTCGAGTTATTGCATGAAGCTTTTGCCGGGTTGCCTGTGCAGTCCTAGATGTTGTTGGTCTGAGAGAATTGTAACTATTTTGGGTTCACGAAGGAGGAATAGGGATGAGTGGATCAACCGGGACGAAGGAGCAGGTTTTGGAGCAGAAGCTGGTGGACATTCGCCGCCATCTGCATCGAAATCCCGAGTTATCTAACGAGGAGGTTGAAACTACCGCCTTTATCCGCCGTCTGCTGGAAGAACAGAACATAACCATTCTGGATGTGCCGCTGCGTACCGGATTAGTAGCGGAAATCGGCGGACAGCAGGAGGGACCAACTGTCGCGCTTCGTGCAGACATTGATGCGTTGCCTATTCAGGAAGAGACGGGATTGCCTTATGCTTCGGTGCATCCCGGCAAGATGCATGCCTGTGGGCATGATTTTCATACCGCATCCCTGTTAGGAGCAGCCGTATTGTTGAAGCAGCGGGAGCAGGAGCTGAAAGGCACGGTTCGGCTGGTGTTCCAGCCAGCTGAGGAAAAGGCCAAAGGCGCTGCCCAAGTGCTGGACAGCGGTGCGTTGGCAGGGGTGCAGGCCATATTTGGCCTACATAACAAGCCGGACCTGCCCGTAGGCACGGTCGGCATCAAAGAAGGTCCGCTAATGGCAGCGGCGGATGGTTTTTACATCGAGGTGGAGGGTCTGAGCACACATGCGGCAGTGCCGCATGCAGGGATTGACCCCATCGTGGTATCGTCACATATCATTACGGCGCTGCAATCCATTGTGAGTCGGAGCGTTAATCCGCTGGATAGCGCGGTCATTAGCGTCACGAAGCTGCACAGTGGCAACGCCTGGAACATCATTCCTGACCGCGCCCATTTGGACGGAACAATTCGCACATTTGACGAAAATGTTCGCGCCCAGGTGATTGAGCGCTTCGAGCAGGTCGTAAAAGGCGTTGCGGATGCTTTCGGCACGAAAGCATCCATCCGCTGGATCGAGGGTCCGCCGCCTGTGCTGAACGACGGTAAGTTGGCCGTCATCGCGGAGGAGGCGGCAGAAGCGGTCGGTCTGGACGTAGTTCGTCCCATACCATCCTCGGCGAGCGAGGATTTTGGGTTTTATCAGAAGAACATCCCTGGTGTATTTGTCTTTGTCGGCACTGCGGGAAGCCAGGAATGGCATCATCCTGCCTTTGATCTGGACGAACGCGCGTTGCCCGGAACAGCGAAGCTACTGGCTTCACTGGCAGAATCGGCATTGATATCCATAGAGTAGGAGTGCAAGCCTAGTCTATGGATACTTATCCCCTCCTTGTAGAGGGGATATTTTTGTTTGACGCTATATCATTCCAATGATAGTATAAAATTGTAATTTTATTCAAAAACGAGAGTGGGTGTAATAAGAGAGTAGGCGTTGTCCTTTTAGATGTCTCGTAAAAATAAAAGGTATGGAGGTTAAATAAATGCCGAAGAAAAATGGAATGATCATGGCTTCTTTTTCATTGGTAGTGGCTGCTTCTTTACTGGTTGGCGGGGCTAACGTTGGTTCAGCAGCCTCAGATTTGGAAAGCACTTCTGATATAGCGTCGACAAATATTAATTTGGCTGCTGCTGATATACCTGCTAAATTTAAGCCATCGGTAGAATGGGTTTGGAAGAATAGAATGGTCAAAGAAGGCTCCACCAACCGTAAAAATTTGATTTTTGATCAAATCTATGCGGGAAAAGGAACGCTAAATTATGTAGTGCGTTGGCAATCCTCTAAAAATATCACTCTTCAGCAGCGTAAAGATATGGCTTCCATGCTGAGTCGCCAAATCAATAATTGGAATAAGCAGTTGAAAGGGTATGATGGCTGGCCTTATAACAATATTACAGTAAAAATAGTAGGCTGGGCCGTTGCGAATCCATCACAGATTCTTAACAAACAATCTAATGAAATCGTTTACACGGATACCATTACGGATGACTTAAGTAAAACAGACCCGAATATTCCAGCTAAACTTCCAGTTGCTCCTAACGCACTATCGAGATTTGAACATTTTATGGACCCTAACTATTCTTACCCAGGTGGCCTGGACAAGCGGTTTGATATGTACTTATGGGGAACGTCCAATTTTCAAGGCGGAGCCGGCGGGGATTGGGGGCAACGTATGCCTGATGATTATATCCTGAACACCTTGAATTCGGATGAAATCCAGATTACAGAGCACGAGATGGGGCATGGATTCGGCTTGCCTGACTTCTATGAAGAACATGAGCGTACACCCGGTGGGTTTCCTGTGCCAACTATTATGTGGGCCGGAAATTCCCCCAAAATAACAGAGTGGGATACCTGGATGTTGCGTTATACCTGGAGCCAGGTTAAGAAGGATACCTCTCGTTTTCCTAACCGCTAAAAAATGCTAGAGTAGTGTGAAAAAAGCTTATAAATAGAGCCGTTTGTTCCAAAATCAAATTCTATGGTGGAATTGATTTAGTGAATAAACGGTTTTTTCATTTTATAAAATACCAGTTTTGTGCATGCAAAGATCAAGTATATGTTCCAAGATACGATTAAAATGACTAATTTAAATCATTAAGGAAAATATTGACGATGCAATAATCCAGTG
>NZ_WUDQ01000267.1:0-4944 GCF_009827695.1 Paenibacillus sp. OT2-17
GCGTGGCTCTGTAACAACTGGAATGTCGAGTCCAGTGACCTTGCGTGCCGTCTCAATAACTTCTTTCACAGAGAAGCCCTGTCCATTGCCCAAGTTGAATACGTTGCTGTCATTGCCTTCGCGCAAGTAATTTACTGCACGCACATGAGCATCCGCCAGGTCACTCACGTGAATGTAATCCCGAATACACGTGCCGTCAGGTGTCGCATAATCCTCACCAAACACAGCGATGTGTGGACGCTGTTTCAAGGCTGTCTGGAGCACCAACGGGATCAGATGGCTTTCTGGTCGGTGATCTTCACCGATCTTGCCGCTCTCATGCGCACCAGCCGCATTAAAATACCGTAAAGACACATATTTGATGCCTAAAACTTTGTCAAACCACGACATCATGCGCTCCATCATCAGCTTTGTTTCACCATACACGTTGGTTGGCTCTGTACGGTCACCCTCTTCAATCGGTACCTTTTCCGGTTCGCCGTAGGTAGCCGCAGTAGAGGAAAACACGATTCGGCGCACTCCAGCATCCTTCATTGCCTCCAGCAAGCTCAGCGTGCCAAATACATTGTTGTCATAATATTTACCAGGATTTTGCATACTTTCTCCAACCAGCGAGTTGGCTGCAAAATGGATAACTGCGTCGATACTATTTTCAGAGAACAGTTTGGACAGTAGTTCTTTATCCCTCAAATCCCCTTCATACAACTTGCCTCCAAGCAATGCTGCTTTGTGCCCGGTTTGCAAATTATCCAGAACCACAACTTCTTCTCCCAGATCCAACAATTCTGCTACGGTATGTGAACCGATATATCCAGCTCCACCTGTGACTAAAATGGCCATGTTATTCGTCCTCCTTCAGTTCTTTAACTCCGTCTCCTGCCTTGCATACATAAAAGCTGGCTTCCAGCCCTGTGCGGGTCTGATAAGCTTCGCCGACTTCCTTCACAAAACGTTCCACATCGTTCTCATGAACCAATGAAACCGTACAACCTCCAAATCCGGCTCCTGTCATACGAGCACCCAGCGTGCCAGGAATGCGCCGTGCTTCTTCAACCATGACGTCCAGCTCCGTGCAGCTGACCTCATACAAATCGCGTAATGAATCATGAGAAGCATTCATTAACTGACCAAAAGCTGCAAGTTCATTCGCCGCGAGAGCATCAACAGAGGCCAACACACGAGCGTTTTCCTCCACCACATGCTGTGCCCGCCGACGCACTGTTTGGTCCGCGATGTGATGCTGAAGCTCTCCGAAACGCGCCTCATCCAGCTGAGCGAGGTATTCCAGTGACGGTTCCTGCTGCTGCAAAATGGACAGTGCTTCGGCACATTGACTACGACGCTCGTTATAGGCTGAGTCCACCAAACCGCGACGCTTGTTTGTATTGCCGATCACGAGCTTATAAGCCCCCGTGCGGAATGGCACTTTACGGTAATCCAACGTATCGCACATCAGTAGAATTGCATGATCAGCTGCTCCGTTCGCTACAGCGAACTGGTCCATAATGCCGCAATTGACACCAACATAATTGTTTTCTGCCCGCTGGGACAACAAAGCGATTTCGACCGTATCTGTTTCCTGTTTTTCGATCGTGAGAAACGCGTATCCTGTAACAACCTCAATGGAGGCTGAGGAGGATAATCCAGCACCATTCGGTATTTCTCCATGATAGAGCAGGTCATATCCGTTAGACGGATAAACTCCCTTTTCAGCCAACTCCACCAGCACACCCACCGGATAGTCCACCCACTCATCCGTTTTGTTTTTACCTATTTCTCCACGGGGGATAGACACTTCATACGACAGGTTTGTTGAAGCAAAATGAATTTCATCATCATTGCGCGCACGAAGGATTAGCGTCGTTCCGAATTCCAGCGCAGCCGGGAGTACATAACCACCGTTATAGTCGATATGCTCTCCAATCAGATTGACACGTCCAGGTGCATGAAATATCCGCAGTTCATTGCTGCTTTCACCATATTTCTCAATAAAATGTTTCTTTAATTCAGTAGAGTTCATATCCGCATCCACCTCATATACCGTTAGTAAAGGTCCCCCTGACTTCCCTGTAACATCTTAATCAGGTTGACATCTCTTATGATTTCAGTATAAATGAAAGCGTCACACAATGTAATGCATCCATGTGTTTAAGCTATGGATAAATGTGACTTGGATATGTACAATGTAAGTATACCGCATCCGCTAAACCATTCACAAATGCAGGAAGGATGACCCTATTTTGCAAGCGTATTCATATAGTTATGCCGTCGCCTCTAATCCGGTGTTTTATGAAAATAGCCCGCTGCATGTGCTTTTTGCAGGAGAGAGCCAAACCAAATCCGGTCATGCCGTAGGGCCGAAAATCTATGATTACTATCTGCTACACTTTGTAGAATCGGGCAGAGGTATCTTTCGAACGGAACAGCACACATATCAGCTTGAAGAAAACGATTTTTTCCTTATTCATCCCGGTCAGCTGGTGAGCTATACCTCTGATGAAGAGAAACCGTGGCGTTATCGTTGGTCTGCGTTTACCGGGCACCATACTGAGCAGGTGGTACAGGAGGCAGGGCTGCGTGTTCACCAGCCTGTCTTCCATGCTTCCGATCAGAGTCCCATCCCCGGTTATTTGGAACAAATGCAATTGGCCTTTTACAGCAGAAAATCTAGTTCTCATCTTTCAGCCTTGGGCTATTTGTATCTGATTATGGGGGAAGCAGGCAATTACCTGAGTGACTGGGCTGATCCGTCCGGGGCGGATTCGCAAATTCAACGTACAGTCAAGCAGATGGTGCAATATATGTCCACTCAGTACGCACATCCCGTTTCCATTGAGCAAATGTCTGAAGGACTTGGTTATAACCGTGCGTATTTGTCACGGATATTCAAAAAGGAAACGGGCATCTCCCCCGTCACCTATCTGCTTAAGCTAAGAATCGACAAATCACGTCAACTGCTGCGTGAGCGTCCTGAACTATCGGTAGAGCAAGTGGCCGCTTCGGTCGGACTAACCGATGCCTTATATTTCTCACGTCAATTCAAGCGCTTCTGTGGTCAGTCTCCAACCGAGTACCGAAGCAAGGTTAAGCAGTACCCACAGTCGTAAAGCAGACTTAAACAGCCCGCATCCTTCAAACGGATGCGGGCTGTTGGTTATATATTGTATAAGAGGATGCGAAATTAGGCCGATGACTACAGATTAACTTTCACCATAAGGCTGTGCCGCCGTCCTGTCAGTTCCCGGCATTCAGAATCGAATCAATTCGATCCAGTTCCTCCTGAGAAAAGTCCAGATTGGATAAGGTAGCAACATTTTCTTCAATTTGGCATACACGGCTTGCCCCAATCAAGACAGAGGTCAGACGTTCGCCGCGCAGAGCCCAGGCCAGCGAGAATTGAGCCAAACTTTGTCCGCGTGCAGCAGCCATCTGATTCAGGGCGCGTACCTTGCGAAGTGTCTCTGGCGTTACATGGTTCTCATTCAGGAAAACCGATGTACTCGCTGCACGTGAATCCTCGGGGATTCCGTTCAAATATTTATTGGTCAGCAACCCCTGAGCCAGCGGGCAAAAGGCAATGCTGCCTACCCCGTTTTCGTCCAGTACATCTTGTAATCCGTTTTCAATCCAGCGGTCGAGCAAGGAGTATTTCGGCTGATGAATCAGAAGCGGTGTTCCCAGCTCCTTCAGAATGCGAGCTGCTTCTGCTGTTTGCTCCGCACTATAATTGGACACACCCACATACAGCGCTTTGCCTGAACGTACGATATGATCCAGTGCTCCCATCGTTTCTTCCAGCGGCGTATTAGGATCAAATCGGTGAGAGTAGAATATATCGACATAGTCCAGCCCCATCCGCTTCAGGCTCTGATCCAGACTAGATATCATATACTTGCGAGATCCCCAGTCACCATAAGGCCCTGCCCACATATTGTAGCCCGCTTTGGTGGAGATGACCAACTCATCCCGGTACGGTTTCATATCACTGGCTAATACTTGTCCAAAAAACTCCTCAGCTGATCCCGCAGGAGGGCCATAGTTATTAGCTAAATCAAAATGCGTAATTCCCAGATCAAAGGAGCGAGTAATCATGCTACGGCCATTCTCCGCGTTGTTAATTCCGCCAAAATTGTGCCACAAGCCCAGCGAAATAGCCGGCAGTTTTAGACCTGATCTCCCTGTACGGTTATATTTCATACTTTCATAACGATCTTCGCCAGCTAAATAAACCATGCTATCCCAGCCTCTCTCGAAACATTGTAATGTTCATCACAACATCATCATAGCGCTTTTATTCAGGCGTTGACAAGAAAACGATTACAGACCTAATTGATGAGCAAGTTTTTCCATAACTTTACCGATTGGATCGGTGATCAAAAGATCCGCCTTATGATCATACGAGGTGGGATCTGTATTCAGCAGCACCGTATGTTTACCACGAAAATAAGTAATCAAGCCCGCAGCAGGATGTACTGTCAGCGACGTTCCTCCAATTAACAGCAAATCAGCCTGCGAAATAGCCTGAACGGATTGAATAATGGTATCCTGATTCAGCTCCTCCTCATATAAAACGACATCCGGTTTGATAATTCCTCCATCTATCGGACATTTGGGTACAACCTCAGAGCTGTTTATCACTTCATCTAGACTGTAAAAGCGTCCGCATTCCATACAGTGGTTGCGATGCACCGAGCCATGAAGTTCTAGTACATTCACACTACCTGCCGCCTGATGTAATCCGTCAATATTTTGTGTCACAACCGCTTTAAGGAGGCCTTGCTTTTCCAATAACGCGAGGAAATGATGGCAACCGTTCGGCTCCGCATCGGGATGCAGCATTTTGCTACGATAGAAGTCGAAGAACACTTCAGGATGCTTCACAAAAAATGAACGGCTAAGCATAACCTCAGGGGAATAAGGCAATTTCTCCTCACTTTGATACAG
>NZ_WUDQ01000268.1:0-4934 GCF_009827695.1 Paenibacillus sp. OT2-17
TAGAATTGCAAAGGAACATATGGACGTTGTGCTGCTTTCAACGCTTTATACACGTCAATTTGACCATATCCGAAATATTTATCATGCCCGGGTGTGCCCAAGTCAATTACGCTGCTTCTCATTAAATCCATAACCTCTTTGTTGGTCAGATCGGGGTTAATGGATCGAATCAGTGCAGCAAGCGCTGATACATGGGGACTGGCCATTGAAGTACCCGACAGTGCAGCATATTGGTTCCCTGGGTACGTACTGGCAATACTTGCACCTGGAGCCATGACGTCTACATAATCTCCATAGTTAGAAAAGGATGCACGGTGCATAGAAGAATCTGTAGCGGAAACGGCAAATACTTCAGGATACGCTGCTGGATAGCCAGGTCGTTCCGTATTGTCATTACCTGTAGCTGCAACTAATACGACATCTTTATCATAGGCGTATTTGATCGCATCATGCAAAAATTCAGCTTGTGCGTAATTGCCCAGACTCAAATTGATGACCTTGGCCCCATGATCAGCTGCCCATATAATACCTTCTGCAACCGAGTAAGTCGTACCGGAGCCGGATTGGTCAAGTACCTTAATCGGCATGACTTTGTTGTACCATGTCATGCCAGCGACTCCCTCACCATTATTCACGAGGGCAGAAATGATGCCAGCGACGTGCGTTCCGTGACCGACGTCATCATAAGGCTTTTCAGACGGGTTTACCACGTTATGACCTGAAAGGATTTGACCTTTTAGGTCGGGGTGATCCAAATCTACTCCCGTATCTACGACAGCGACAATTACGTCCTTGCTGCCTTTGCTTAATTTCCAACCCCGGTTGGTTTCAGTAGCCGGCAGATTCCATTGATAGCGGGAAAAGAGCAAATCATTGGGGATAGAGCTGTCCGCTTCGATGGATGTTTTCTCATTGGTTAGATACATATAGTGAGGCTCAGTATAAAGCGGGTTCCACTTTCTTGAAAAATATTGCTTTAGTTCCTTGAAGTTCATCTTATCCGAATGAAATACATAGGTATAACCAAGCTTGCGACCTGGCTCACAGTGTAAATCTGCTGCAATTTCCTGCAGTTGTCGTGAATCAGGATTGTGACGGAAGCGAACGACAATTTCGTTTTCGAAATAATGGCTTGCATTTTCGTTGTCATGGCCCGTCTTGACAGTAATATCGTGCAATGTGTCGGGATGTACGGATTCGATTTTGTAGCTGCCTTCTTTTGGATAGGGAATCAAACGTAAATTCTTCCGCTGATGCTTCTCCACGTCACGCAATACTTGCTGACTGACCAGGGCAGCAACGCCGCATGTTCCGTCAGCCGATGGTTCTGCCATGACAAAATATTTACCGCCTTCAGCCTGAAATGCAGCAGATTCGTAGGATTTATTTTGCATGACGGAACGGCGAGCCGCAGCCAGGCTGCTTTTGATTTGAGGATGACTGAGCAGACGAGTTTGTGCTTTGCTGCCCGTATAGGTGCTCGTGTTCCCGTCGCGTGTGTGAATCCACAGTAACGTATGAAGATGACTGTGCGATTGCTGGAGCGTGCGAGTAAACTGTCTTTTCTGATCAGCAGTTTTACCATCAAGCTCCCGCATCACGTATTGAATATCCTGCCTTGCATCCATGCGTGTGAGGGTATCCGTAGCGGACAGGTCCAAAGCCAACATTCCTTTTTTGAGCTGCTTCTCTTGCTGTGGCACCATCTTGGCCGTATATTCGGGTTGCGGTGTAGGGCGATGATCACGGGAAGGCAGCATCAGTGTGATGAGAAGCACCCCGGCAGCTGCTCCGAGCAAGGGTTTTAACCATTTTCGCCGAGACATGGGACCGTCCTCCTTGAGTATTCATAAATTTATGGTTTAGCGTGAGGAGTTTGGCATGTTTTTATACCTTTCAATGCTCATTTGTGGTAGGATAAATACTGAAAATTACAGCTCTTTCGGTTAGAAGGGACTATTTTCGGGTAACCAAATTGATGAACAAGCAACAAATAAGGGGGAGCTGCCTTGATGTCAGCAGTCAACGTACAAAAATTATGTGAGTCGGCGCAGGAGAGACTGAAAACTGCCGTGAAACGGGTGGAAACATTCCTCAATGAGCATGCTCTGCCGCAACTGGCTACAGATGGCAATGAGGAGTCCGTACTTTTTTACAAAGGCTTTTTGTCGGATCTCCGTCATGTCCTTGTTTTTTCCGAAGTATCTTATGAAAAGCTGGGTGTGGCTTTACGCCGTGCCAATTTTGACGTCGATTTTGCGGAAAAGGCATTGTATAACGTTTACCATGACTGCGTGAACAGCTTTTTTTATCCCAAAAATGAATCTTACGCAGAGGATGGACGCTATGCGTATACGGGACAAGATGCTATCCGCTTCCGTAAAACGCCAGTGCCAGCCGCTCGCGAAGTGATCATGGACATTACGAAAAATTTTGAAGAATTGCGTGATGATCTGACTTATTATGAAAGTGACTATTTGACTCAGCGCCGGATGCAGACTCGACGTACTCATGCCTAAAGCATTCAACGGGGAAGATCATTTCTAATCAAAAACTAAAACAAGACAAGCAAGCCGTTTTCTACTTGCTTCCTGCCATTTTGGAGGAGGTGAAGGAAGCGGCTTTTTTCGTATGTCACCAACTGCCATATAGCATGAACGCATAGGTGCAGGGTAGCGGGGGGACAATGAATCCGAGGTGATGATCATGAGCCAAGAGGCCAAGCCAATCGTTAAGTGTAGCGTAGCCAATTGCCATTATTGGGGAGAAAACAACTTGTGCAAGGCAGATTTGATCATGATTGAAGTTGATGGTCATGCCGGAAAGAAATTTAAAGAAGAATATGCGGGAGAAAGCTTCAGTTCAGAAGAACGTGATAAGGCTGCCACGTCAGCCGCAACCTGTTGCCACACTTTTAAGCCGAAGTCCGTGTGAATTTTATTACGCGATTCATTTCGCATTTGGAGGTGCAGTTTATTATGGAAGATCATGAAAACGACAAGCATCAGAATGAAGAGCATGTTAGCCGCAAACGTGTAGATTACCCCCGTCACATTCATGAACGATCTGCCAAGCGCCGTAATGATCGTGAAGAATATGCAGCAGAGGTTGCTCCCGGATCAGTTGTGACTCGACATGAGGTCAAGGGTGAAGAGCAGGTTATAAACAATAGTGGTCGTATTTCTGGCTATATTGGTCTGGCTGCAGGAATTGCCTCATTGTTTATGTGGTCAATTGTGCTGGGGCCTATTGCTGCAGTTTTAGGTTTTTTTGCTTATGTGAATGGCAGCAAAACGACCGGCATTTGGTCGATTGGTCTTGGGGCGCTGGCAACATTGAGTTATTTTGCTTTTATCCCGTTCGTTCGTTGAGCCTACTGGAGGAAAAAGCTCAGTTTTCTTTTGTATATCCGAGAAAAATTATCTTAGTGATATAATTACATTAAAGCTGATCTATAAAGCTCCGCTGTCTTTTCGACAGAAACGGAGCTTTTTTTCATTAAAAGGTATGGAAGTACATAGTAAAAAGTTGTATCATAGCAGTAATGACAAGCTATTTGGGATACAACAACTATAGAAAGTTGGGAACACCACATGCAAATTGATCCGCGCGTGTCCAAGTCCATGTTAGACATGCAGCTGTTAAATAATATGAGTGCTACAACCCAGACGGGTACAACGGACGCTTTTTCCGGATTACTGGAACAAGTAGGTCAGTTGGAAACAGATGGTGCTGTGACTCGAGAAAATTCAAGTGATGTTACCAGAGACGAAAACGGTTTACTATGGCTTCAATTGGGACCTTCCAGGGGAACGGCTTCGTCACTGTATCCCGCTCCTTCCAGTACAGCAACAGACGGACCCACAACACCTACAGCATATGATGATTTGATTAACGAGGCTAGTCAGAAATACGGCATTCCAGTAGCGTTGATTAAAGCAGTTATTGATACGGAATCTTCATTTAATCCGTCGGTCACTTCTTCGGCTGGAGCCAAAGGGCTTATGCAGCTTATGGATGCTACGGCTCAAGGTCTGGGAGTCAGTGACCCATATGATCCTGTTCAAAATATTGATGCAGGTGTTCGTTATTTGTCTTACCAGATTAAACGGTTTAACGGACAAGAAAATATGGCGCTGGCTGCATATAATGCAGGTCCCGGACGGGTGCAGCGGCTTGGTGTAAATAGTGATGAACAGTTAATGGCTGTACTGGACAAGCTTCCGCTGGAAACGCAAAGATATATTACCAAAATTCAAAATGCACGTGAAAAATATACGATCTAAGCCCTATAGCTTATAACGAAAAAAAGTGCGTAATTTCAATTAGATTAGGTCCGCAGACAGGATCAATATGGGGAAAGCGTGTCGCTATAATGTAGCAGCCTTTCCCTGTTTTGGTCTTTTTTTGTTGCAGTAGTTATAGGGCGGAAAAGGGGAGTGCAATGAAATATTTTGATTATGCCGCGACAACTCCACCTTTTGAAGAGGTGATTACAACAGTTGCCGAGGTCATGAGACGCCACTATGGGAATCCATCTTCAATGCATCGGTATGGAGAGGACGCGGATAAGTTGCTTAAGCGTTCGCGCGAAGTATGTGCTGCGGCTTTGGGAGTGTATCCATCAGAGATTGTCTTCACATCCGGAGCAACGGAAAGCAACAATCTTGCTATTAAGGGAGCAGCTTTGCAGTATCAGACCAGAGGCAAGCATATTGTTACTGTATCGACAGAGCACCCGTCTGTGTACGAAGCTTGCAGACAACTGACAAATCTGGGCTTTGAGGTTACATTTTTACCTGTCGATGCGGAGGGGCATGTGAGCGCCGAACAGGTTTGTGCCGCTGTCCGTAAAGATACGATTTTAGTCAGTATTATGCATGTCAATAATGAGACGGGAAGGGTGCAACCGTTGCATGATATCGGAGCTGCGC
>NZ_WUDQ01000269.1:0-4930 GCF_009827695.1 Paenibacillus sp. OT2-17
GCCTGGCCACCAGCAAATGGATTATTTACAAATTTCTCTGCCGTCAGTTCTTCACGTTTCCAATACCCACGGGCCAATCCTTCCCCTGCAATGCATAACTCACCCGGTACGCCGACGGGCTGCAATTCCCCATTCGCATTCATGATATAGATTTGGGTATTCGCGATGGGACGTCCGATATTAATGTCTTGAGCATGGGTCAGTTCCTGTACGGCCGACCACACCGTCGTTTCTGTAGGTCCGTACATGTTATAAATGCGGGGACCGTTTATTTCTTTCAGTGCTGTGAGCAGCTTGGACGGAAGGGCTTCACCCCCGACCATAATGACCTTCACGTTTCGCAGCGCGCGGGAACCAGCTTCATGACCCAGCAGCATTTGCAACCGGGATGGGGTCATTTGCAACATCTCAATCGAATGTTGAGTAATCAACTCACCAAGCGCCTGCGGATTCACCTGATGCTGGCGGTCGCCAAGCACAACAGACATTCCACCCAGCAGGGGCAGGATGGTTTCCAAGACGAAAATATCGAATGAAATGGTCGTGAGTGACAAAATGGTTTGGCTCGTTTCAAAGTCAATGGCTTCGCGCATCCCGGTAATAAAGTTGAGTACCGAGCGATGCTGGAGCATAACTCCTTTCGGATGTCCAGTCGAACCCGAGGTATAGATGACGTAAGCCAAATGCTCTGGGCGGGCAATCGTCTCCAGGTTGCTACTTTCTCCCTGATACAATGCGGCATCCTCAAGAAACATGGTATTGGCATGGCAATGGTGCTCTTCTGCCAGCTCACGACTGGTCAGAAGCACTGCGGCCTCGCTGTCTTCCAGCATGTATTCAATACGAGAGGACGGAAATTCGGGATCGATTGGCACATAAGCACCACCTGCTTTGAGAACGGCCAGGAGACCTACAATCATTTCCACTGAGCGCTGCACCATCAGACCCACCAGCTTGTCAGGTCCTACTCCCTGGGCTTGAAGCATTCGAGCCAATGAGTTTGCCCGTTCATTCAGTTCCCGATAAGTCAGACTCTGATTTCCAAACACCAATGCCACTTGGTCTGGCGTACACTCCACCTGATCCTCGAACAGCTGATGGATCGTCTGTTTGGACGGAAATGCACAAGCAGTGTCATTAAATGCTGCTGTAATCTGTTGTTTTTCCGCTGCTGTGACCAATTCCAGCTCTTCAACCCGAACATTTGGGTTGAGCGAAATTTGCTCCAAGAGACGGGTGAAATGTCCATACAGACGCTCAATGCCTTTCCGATCAAAACAGAGCGTGTTATACATAAAGCGAATCTTTATGCCTTCTCCCGGCATAACGGCTACGTTCAGATCGTAGTTGGTTTGCTCTGTAGCCACCACATTCGAAATCGTGAACGGTTCCTGTCCTTGGCCTCCCAGCTGCTCTACCTGCTGCTCCACCGGATAATTTTCAAATATCATAATATGATTGATTAAATCCTGCTTCTGCTCGGTCAGTGCCTGAATTTCATACAGCGGGAACGCATCATAGGCATTGGACGCCAGCGCTTGCCGCTGTGTTCGTTTCATCAGCTCGTTAAAGGCTTCGCCCTCTTCAGACTGCACACGCACTGGAATCGTATTAATAAATAGCCCGATCATGTGCTCCACACCTGGAATATCGCCTGGACGACCAGACACTACGCTACCGAACACGACATCCGAACTGTTGTTATATTTTTGCAACAGAACGCCCCATACGGTCTGAATCAACGTGTTGACCGTCACCTGATTTTGCTTCGCCACCCGTTCGATCTGAGCCACCAGCTCCGGCTGGAAGTCACATTCCAGATCTTCAGCAACATATTCCCCATCTTGCATCGATTTAGGCTGTGTTTTTTGCTGAGGAAGCGTAATTTGCTGCTCGTAGTCCGCCAGATACCCACGCCAGTATTGCAAGGCTGCCTCACGGTCCTGACGCTCCAACCATTCAATAAATCGACTAAACGGCGTGACAGGCTCCAGCGTTGGCTCATGACCCGCACGCAGTGCCAGATAGCTACCGAATACCTCCTGTGTCATAAAGGACAAGCACCAGCCATCCATCAAAATGTGATGGAAGCTCCAAACAAAGTGGTACGTTTCATCCCCGGTTTGCAAAATGGAGACACGAATGAGTGCATCCTCTGCAAGATTGAATCCTTTCGCTTTATCCTCGATGACAAAAGCTTCAACACAAGCTTCTCGTTCCTCTTTTTCTAGTCCGCGCAAGTCTTCATAATATAATTGCCCGCTACGATTACGGAAGACAACCTGCACAGGTTCATCCTTCCATGAACTGATAAAGTTCGTCCGTAACGCCTCATGACGCTGTACGAGCAGATCAAAGCTTTTGCTGAAAGCAACCACATCAAAACGTCCATTCAATTCAAAGGTTGCCTGCTCAAAATAAGCTGCCGAACTCTCATCCATTAGACTGAAGAAGAGCATGCCCTTTTGCATCGGCGTCAAAGCATACACATTTTCTAGTTCACCCATATCTTGTGTATCTTTCACCAATTGCTCCAGCTCGTCCAGCGTTACATGTTTTAACAAGACATCACTTGGGGTCAACACCGTTCTTTCCTGCGCAATGCAATGGCTAATCACCTCACGCAAGCCGGATGCCAGTAGTTCTCCAAGCCGTGCAATCGTTTCGTGCCGGAATTGTGTGGTACCGTAGCGAATAGTGAACATCAGCTCGCCATCCTCGATTAATCCATTGATATCTAGTGCAAAATCCATAGCCGCGTTCGTGCTAACAGGCACACCAATGGAATAGGAGGAAGGCTTCAGATCGTTACCTTTATAATCCTGATCGAATTGGCCCAGATAGTTAAAACTGATCTCAGGCTGAGTCTTTAACTGCACGCCTGCTTTCTCCAGAACATTCATATCTGACAGGTATCGCAAAATACCATAACCGATGCCTTTTTGCGGAATATGACGCAGCCCTTCCTTGACCCGTTTAATCAGCCGAGCGGTATTTCCACCTTGTCCCAGACTTCCATCCAGAACAACCGGGAACTGGCTCGTAAACCAGCCGACTGTCCGCGTAATATCCACATCCGGTACAATGGCTTCCCGTCCATGGCCTTCCAGGTTGACCAGCACTCGTTCGGAACCAGACCAGTCATAGACGGCTTTTCCGAGCGCAGCCAGCAACAGGTCGTTCATTTCCGTGTTGTACGCGCGATGAGCTTGTTTGAGTAGCTGCTCGGTTTCCTGCTTCGTCCAGCGGACCGTCACAACCTCGCTGTCTCCGAGCAGTGCATTGTCATTCGCAAAATCCTTCGGCAAAAGCTTCGCGAGGCTGGCTTCCGCCTGTTCGATATGCTGCCAGTATGCAAACTCCCGCTCCATCGTCACACTATTTGCGTAGGCTGACAGCTGTTTGGCCCATACCTGGTAGGAATCTGTTTTATGCGGCAATCGGATGGCTGTGCCTGTTTTACCTGCAACAGCCTGCTCATATCCGGCTGCCAAGTCCTCCAGCAAAATGCGCCATGATACACCGTCCACAACCAGATGATGAATCACGACTAGCAAATGGTCGCCTCCAGCGCAATGGAACAGACCGAGCTTCACAAGTGGACCCTCGCTCAAGTGAATGCTCGCTTGAATTTCACTCGCCTTGGCTTCTACAGCGGTGGATTCGTCTTCAACTCCGCTAAAATCTACGATGTCCAGCGTATATAGCTCGCCTTCCACCACACTGCGGTTCCAAGCGGCATAGCCTTGCCCCGTCTCACGGAATACAGTGCGCAATGCGTCATGATGCTGGACAATACGTTCCATCGTACGGCGCAGCGCGTTGACGTCAAAGCGCCCAGCTCGATACAGCATCATCGCCTGGTTGCTGTGGTGCAGATCAACCGGCTGCTGCTCGAAGAACCACCGTTGAATGGGTGTCAGATCTACCTTGCCTACTGCCTCTTCCTGGCTGGCAATCTTGCCATCTGTACGAAGCAAAGGACTGAGTGACGCTACCGTCGGATTGCTGAACAAATCCTTCATGTCCAGTCGATACCCTGCTTGCAGCAATCGGGATGATACTTGCAATGCTTTGATCGAATCGCCGCCCAGTTCAAAGAAGTTATCCTGCGTGCCTACTATTTCGGCACCCAGCACCCCGGCCCACACTGAAGCTAAAACCTGTTCTACCGTAGTACGTGGAGCCACATAGGCTGCACCGGTATGGATGCTTCCTTCCGGTTCCGGCAAGGCCTTTCGGTCGATTTTTCCATTGTGGGTCAGTGGCAAGGTCTCCAGTCGCATCAAGCGTGCAGGCACCATATGTGCTGGCAGTCCTGCTTCCAGCTCGGCCTGTACCTCCTCGATCCGCAGCTCCACTTCTCCCGTGATGTATCCGCACAAATACTTGTGTCCGCGTTCGTCCGTCCGGTCGATGACTACCGCTTGACGCACACCCGGCACCCGCTGGATCGCCGTTTCAATCTCACCCAGCTCGATCCGGTAGACCCGGATTTTCACTTGATAGTCCATCCGGCCGATAAAGTCCACATTGCCGTCCGGCATCCACCGCGCCAAGTCGCCTGTGCGGTACAATCGTTCACCCGGTACGTACGGGTTCGCTACAAATTTCTCGGCCGTCAGGTCTGCACGGTTCAGGTAGCCCCGTGCTACCCCAGCTCCGCCAATACACAGCTCACCCAGTACACCGATCGGCACCGGATTCAGCTGGCTGTCCACGATGTAGAAGCGCGCGTTCAGCCACGCTTGGCCAATCGGTACACTGCCGCTGCTTGGCAGCTTCGACAGCTCTTCATCATAGAAGCTAGAGTCAATCGCTGCTTCCGTGACGCCGTAGCTGTTCATAATGCGAATATCTGCGCCAAATCGTTCTTGCAGCACCCGGTAATCCGTCACGCTGCAGCTATCCGAGCTGGTGATCAGCAGTT
>NZ_WUDQ01000026.1:0-27679 GCF_009827695.1 Paenibacillus sp. OT2-17
GTAGGAAAAGATGAGACGGTCAGCTACGTATACGATGCTGCAGGCAAACGACTAAGTATGACAGATCAGACGGGTACAACATCCTATGCGTATGATCCGTATACGGAGCAATTAGATACCTTGTCTTACCCAGATGGTTTAAAGCTCTCCAATCAGTATGATGCTAATGGGAATCGAACCGAAATGACAGGACCATTTGGCGAGCAAGTAAACTACACGTATGATCAATTGAACAGATTGAAAACTGTAGGCAATATAAAAGATAAGCCTGTTTCGGAATATTCCTATACCAAAAATGGATTGCTGGACACAACCGTATCTGCAAATGATTATCGCCAGCAAAACAAATATAACGGGATTGAGTTAGTTGAATTAAAGTACACACGATCTGATGCGGAAACGAATAGCTTTCAATATAGCTACGATCCAGGTAAAAATATCACGAAACGCACTCAAAATGGTGTAGAGGATGCCTTTACGTACGATAAGCTGAATCGGATTGCTACCTCCACCGAAAATCAGGATGCTTATTCTTATGATGCCAGAGGGAATCGTCTTACGATGGAAACGGAGAGAACTCCGCATACGAAGCCGAGGGAGAACAGCTTTGACGATCAGAACCGATTGACTCAAGTCAAGGTCAATGGAAAGCTCGTAGAGTACCAATACAACGGGGATGGATTACTGACAGACCGTATACAGGAAGGCGTTCATATCCGTTACTACTATGATGGAAACAGTGCTCAAATTATAGCAGAAGCTACGATTGAAAATGGAAAACCTGTTTTAAAAGCCAATTATATTCGAGGTCTGAAATTAGAGGCTATAGCCTATGCGGATCAAACCAAAGCCTATCCCGTCTATAATGGTCACGGAGATATTATTGAAATCAGGGATTCCTCCGGAGCGTTGCTGAATCAATATCAATATGATATTTGGGGTAATGAAGAGGTCAAGGAAGAAAAAGTCCACAATCCATTCCGTTACTCTGGCGAACTGTGGGATGATACAACAGAACTGCAATACCTACGTGCCAGATGGTATGATCCTGATAGTGGAAGGTTTATTAATGAAGATACGTACGATGGGGAAATTAATGATACATTGAGTTTGAATTTGTATACGTATGTCCAAAACAATCCGTTGAAATATATTGATCCTAGCGGGCATTATATTTCAACAGGACCTTTGGAACAGTTTAAATATGAATTAGAACTAGCTATGAAGGACGTACATTCTAAAAAACAGGCCGATTATTGGCTGTGGAGAGAAGAAATAGGTAGTATTTTTGCTCCTGTGTATAATGACAATAACAATGAATTTAAATTTTTATTTGGATTAGCGACCCAAACAAGCCCTTATGGAAATAGTAAAAAAAAGGCGGATTGGGCTAAGAGTTACCTACTAGAGGCTTATAGTGCTTATATTACAGGATATGTTTATGAGTCCTCTGGTCTTGTTGGTACTGTGGGTTCCATGTTTGGACCTAGTAATAGTAGGAGCACAGGACAAGCTAAAGCCAAAATTTTCAGTGCAGATGGAAATGCTGAGTTAAGGGCGACCAGACGGCCTGTATTTGATAAGTGGATGGAGAATGGTGTTGAAGTCGGTGGCCAAGGATTCAAAATGAATCAACATGCTTACAATAGGCTATTTAAGTCAGGTCGCAAAGATATTATGCCAGATGATATCACAACAGCACTTAGTAAAAAGCCAACTCCGGGTGAGCCAGGAAGCGTGATATATACTAATCCATCAACTGGTACTAAGGTCTATGTCAATCCAACAAGTAAAGAGATTGTTGGAGTTCAACCTGGCAGTTTCAAATAAAGAGCGGAAGGAGAACTTTAGTAGTGTTATTAAAAGAGATTGATACAAACCACGGTACCTCTAGGGTGTCATGCACATACACTCCGTCTATTGAAACCTACAATATTGTCACAGATAATATGACGGATGATTGTAAACCTACCCAGCTTGGCAATGGATGTTGCATTTGGCTAAATGAGAAAGGGCAACTCGGAGAGATTGAATGTATTTGTCCAAAGAGTTTCAAAAATGGAATTTCAACATATTTTCATCTTGACGAATGGATTGATGGGACACCTTCTTTCGAGATATCTTCAATTGATGGTGATGTAGTCATTGAACAACTTGAGGATGGATATATTATCTGGTTATCGAGAAAAAGTAACGTAGAACTAGAAGTATCGCAAAGTGGAATAAGCTACTTGCTATCAGGAAATAAACTATCAGGTATAGTAGCTAAAAAAAGTGAAATAATTGAATGAACCATAATGGATTGTGATGCCTAGTAGGAATGAAGTTTTGCCTAAATCCATATAAGGAAATAGTAAGAGATTTTAAAGGGATTAGAGGAAGATAATAATAATTATGGTTTTCTATATTAACCACATGTAAAACTCTTGCATGTGGTTTCTTTTTATGGTCGTGGGTTCGAATCCCGCTACTCCGATTTTTATCAAAATGTCCTGCTGATGCAGCTAATGTGTCTGCCGGGCGTTTTTTTTTGAATATTATATACCCTATCGCTCTTGTCTCTACTGGGTTTTGACGAGCTAGTCGTATGCAACGAATGTATGTACTTGTGGAGCATTTGAGAGGAGATATGGATAAAGCCACCTCTGCATTGGATTCGGAGGCAGAAGTGGAAATTCAACAATCGTTGGCGGAATGGTCTGCTGTATGACTTTTTTAATTTGCCTATAAAGATTCCTGAAGGGCTTTAGAAGAAGTGCTGTAATCAGCATAACGGGGAAGCACAATAGTGTAGTATATTCCTACAATAACGGTACAGACCCCAACTAATAAAAACAAGAGCTCAATTGGAATAAATGAAGGGAAGCTTACAGCAATGAAACCTAATGTAAGAGACTGGGACAGCATCATTAACGGATTAATCAAACCTTGCACTCGTCCCATCATTTGAGGATCTACAATACGAGGAAGCCATCCTCCTATACCAATGTTAATGAACGGAAGTATCAGTGCAATGACAAAGTTGATAATCAGAAAAGCATAGAGGTGGTTAACAAATCCAAGTGTGCACATACCCATTCCGGCTACCAGAACTCCCGCTGCAATCATTTGGTGTAGCTTTAGCTTGGCGGAGATGAGAGATGCGATTAGGGTACCAAGCAACACACCAGCTCCAAAAATAATACCTGTCCATACCATATACTGCTCATAGTTGTCTGGAGCTAGCTTATATTTAAGAATAAACATCGGTAAAACGCTAAAACCACCATTTAAAATACCAAACATGAAAAAGCCTGAAACCAACCAAAGCAATAGTCTGTTGCGTAATATGTAAAGAAACCCTTGTTTAAAATCGATCATGACAAGTTTGAATTTTAATTGTTTGAATTGATGTGCTCCGTTCGGAAGGCGTACTTCCTTTGGAATTTTGCAGGAACGAATAAGCAGTGCAGACACAATAAAAGAAACAGCATCAATTAGGATGGCTCCAGTAATTCCAAAGTGCCAGTAAACGACGGCCCCTAGAGTTCCTCCAAATAACATGAAAAGACTCCCCATCATTTGATTGAGGCCTGCGGCAATGGTGTAATCCTCTTCGTTTAATATCCCCTGTATAATGGCACTTTCGGCTGGAAAGAAAAATTTGGAGGCAGCACTACGGATGAAGAGGAGGGCAAATATCAAAGGAATCGAATCGACCCAAATAAAAATAAGCAAACATAAGGATAAAAAAGCGCTGATCCAGTCACAATTAACAGCAATTTTTTGTCGGTCCATCCGATCTGCTAGCACTCCAACCACGAGAAATACTACCAGCATCGGAAGCGAATACATTAACTCGGCAAGCGTTGCATAGTATGGCTGATTTGTAAACCGTTTCAACAAATAAAACATGAATGCAGTAACCCCGATAATTCCTCCCATTTGTGAGGCGAAGGTTGCCAGAAAAAACCTGACATAATTCTTGTTTCTGAGTACTTGTTTTAATCCAGTCACAGTTCCATCCCTTTCGCTTTCAAAGCGGTTTTTAGATGCCTAAGTAAAATAATAGTGAAAAGTAGGAATATTGTACAGAAAAGTGACTTTAATGTCACTTTAAGTTTGGATTTGCAACGTATCAGCCCCTTTGCTTTTAAATTCTGCTGTTAACGTAATCATATTGGGGTGGACTGGGAAGTTGTTTTCAAAATGGTTTGGCGTAGTATGAGGAGCAACATAAACTTAAATAACCAGCCGTCGGTTGATATCCGACGGCTGGTTATTTAAGTTGCTAGGTGTTTGAGTCTGACTCACAAATGGGTGTCAGTCTTCAATCTTAATGAAGCTAAATCCTCGCCATTTGTAGCGATTACTTTTTTATACCAATCAAAGCGTTTCTTCTTTTTGTGGAATGGCTTCTTTTAATTGTCCGATATGTTGTCTGAAATAATCAATACGGTAATCGTCTATAATGAGGGTGTAAGAATTACAGAATAGCCCGATTCATCTCATTTACGCATGGATATGTTGAGAAAAAGGAAATGCTCATAGCTAGAAAACTTTATACAATGGAAGAGGAATAAGAATTGTGAAATTCGACTTTTGATGAAGGATTTCATATAATGTGAGCATATTGTGAACAACTTAAATTGAAGACTTAATAAAAAAATGAAAATGATTTCCGTCCAGCTATGAATTTCAAAATTTGACGGAGGGAACGAGATGACAATGGAAGAGAGCAGCAGACAGGTACCTTGGCAGGCGTATTACGGACCTAATCTAGGTTATGTGCAGGACCAGTATGAAAAGTATGTAGCGGACCCCGGAACAGTTGATCCGGCTTACCGCGAGCTGTTTGATCAATGGGGTGAGCCGCCACAATCCGAATACTCGGCTGCTTCCATGATAGACAACAAATTGCAAGGCCCCCCCACAAGTGCTTTGGGGCACCTTGACTCGAACACATTGCAGAAAGCGGTTACAGCAGGGAAAATGGTGTGGAATATCCGTGAATACGGACATTTAGCCGCCCAAATCGATCCGCTGGAACTGGATGCAGAGCAGGATACACGCCTGCTTAATCCAGCATCTTACGGTTTAACTGAACAAGACTTGAAGGCTTTTCCAGCCTCTTTAATATGGGATAACGCTCCTGCGGGAACACTTAACGGATGGGAAGCCATTCAACGGTTACGTGTAGCATACACAGGACCGATTGCCTATGAATTTAGTCATATTCACAACGAGGAGGAACGCCGCTGGCTGAACAGCTATGCAGAATCTGGCTGGTCCTCCAAGCCACTTACAACACAGGAACGCAAGTCGTTGCTGGGCAGATTGGTAGAAGTAGAACAGTTCGAAGAGTTTTTGCATAAAACATTCGTCGGACAGAAACGTTTTTCGATTGAGGGTAATGATGTGCTTGTCCCTGTACTCGACGAGATTATTCGTCTAACCACAAATGCAGGAGCAAGTCATGTCCTGATGGGTATGGCGCATCGCGGCCGTTTGAATGTACTGGCTCATGTGCTGGGCAAGCCTTACAGTAAAATTTTCTCTGAATTTCATCATTCGCCGAATAAAGATTTGATCCCGTCGGAAGGTTCCACAGGAATTAACTATGGCTGGACTGGCGATGTGAAATATCATCTGGGTGCTGATCGTTTTGTAAAAGATGGGGGAGCGGTGCAGGCCCGTCTGACATTGGCGAATAACCCAAGTCACCTGGAATATGTGAATCCAGTGGTACAAGGATTTTCACGAGCTGCACAGGAAGACCGCAGTGAGGCTGGTTATCCGAAGCTGGATGTGAGCAAGGCAGCTACAATTATTATGCACGGTGATGCGGCTTTCCCAGGTGAAGGTATCGTGGCAGAATCACTTAATTTCACTAATTTGCGTGGCTTCCGTAATGGCGGCACGGTCCATATTATTGTGAATAATCGTCTGGGTTTTACAACGGAAAGTGTCGATTCCCGTTCGACCCGTTATGCCAGTGATCTGGCTAAAGGCTATGAAATTCCAATTGTGCATGTGAACGCGGATAATCCCGAAGCTTGTATTGCAGCTGCTCGTATGGCTGGCGAATACCGCAATCGTTTCAAGAAGGATTTTCTGATTGATCTGATTGGTTACCGTCGTTATGGTCACAATGAATCCGATGACCCGGAAACAACACAACCGCTGGTATATCGTAAGGTGAAGAATCATCCGACGGTGAGCAAATTGTATACTCAAAAGCTGATGAAGCAGGGGGTTGTGGATGAAGCGTTTAGTGCCGGCCTCATTGAAAAGGTCCAAACCAGACTGAAGGAAGCGCATGAGCATGTGAAGAATCAACCGGAACAAGAGCCGGAAATGACTCCTGTGAAGGCGAAAAAGAATCAGAGTTCTATGGTACGTACTGCAGTGGAATTGAAAAAGCTGCGCCAAATCAATGAAAACTTGCTCAAATGGCCACAGGCTTTTCATGTATATCCGAAGCTGGATCGAATTTTACAGCGTAGAAAAACCGCTCTGAACGAGGGAGAAAAGGTAGATTGGAGCTTGGCGGAGACGCTGGCTTTGGCCACCATTCTTGCAGACGGCAAGCCTATTCGTATGACAGGTCAGGATGCGGAGCGAGCTACATTTGCTCACCGTAACCTCGTGCTGCATGAGCCTGAAACAGGCCGTACACATTGCCCGTTGCATACTTTGCCGGAAGCACGTGCTTCGTTCAGTATTCATAACAGTCCATTGTCTGAGGCATCTGTCCTCGGTTTTGAATACGGCTATAACGTGTATTCTCCTGAAACGTTAGTGATTTGGGAAGCGCAATTCGGCGATTTTGCCAACTGTGCACAGGTTATTTTTGACCAATTCATTTCTGCGGGCCGTGCTAAATGGAGACAGAAATCGAGTCTGGTGATGCTGTTACCGCATGGTAGCGAAGGACAAGGACCAGAGCACACGAGCGCACGTCTGGAGCGTTTTCTCCAGTTGTCCGCACAAAATAACTGGACTGTCGCTAATTTGAGCAGTGCCTCTCAGTATTTCCATCTGCTGCGCCGTCAGGCTGCATTAAGCGAAAGTGAGGAAGCCCGCCCGCTTGTGATGATGTCGCCGAAGAGCCTGATTCGTAATAATCGTGTCGCTTCGCCTGCTTCCGAATTCAGTGAAGGAGCATTCCGTCCTGTGTTGGAACAGCCTGGTCTGGGTGCACGTCCGGATCGTGTAGAGCGCATTGTACTGTGCAGTGGAAAGATTGCCATTGATCTCGAAGAAGCATTGGAAAAGGATAAGAATGAGGCAGAAGAGCGTCTGCATATTATTCGTGTGGAGCAGCTATACCCTTTCCCGGAAGAGGAAATTCGGAATATTTTCGGCCGCTTCCCGCATGTTAAGGAGTTCGTATGGGCTCAGGAAGAACCTAAAAATATGGGGGCTTGGAGTTACATTGAACCTCGTCTGCGGAATGTAGTGCCACAGGGAGCGGAAATTCGTTACGCAGGCAGACCAGATCGTTCAAGCCCGGCCAGCGGTTATCAGCAAGTACACAGCCTAGAACAACAGCGAATTATTCAATCGGCGTTGAAGCAGGATTCCAAAAACAATATTACACTTGGGAGGTAGCGGCTGTGAGCGATATTATAGTGCCAGCAATGGGAGAATCCATCACGGAAGGAACAATCTCCAAATGGCTTGTGAAGGAAGGGGATTCCGTAGGACAGGGAGATGTTCTACTGGAGCTGGAAACCGATAAGGTTAATCTGGAAATTAGTGCGGAAGAAGCAGGTGTGGTCCAGAAAATCCTTCGTCAGGAGGGAGATACTGTGGTCATCGGTGAAGCTGTTGGCTTGATCGGAAGCGGCAGTGGTGATGCGGAATCAACCGGTGCTGGAGAAGTTGCAGCGACTCAAGCGCCTGAAGCACCGTCCGTAGCGACTTCACCGTCTTCCGTAGGAGGCGGCGTTAAAGCAGAAGAAAAGTCTGCACCGCCTATTTCATCGAATGGCGACGGGAATGGCCAGACGGCATCACCATCCGCCCGGAAGTTGGCGCGTGAGCGCGGGATTGATCTTGAACAGGTACAGGGAAAGGACCCGCTCGGACGTGTTTTCCAGGAGGACGTAAAAACGCATAACAGCGCTGAAGTGTCACGTGCAGCATCTGTACCTACGTCTCCCGCTACTAGCAAGCCTGCGCCTCCGTCTCCAGCTCAAACGGAGTACAGCAAGCCTGTGGAACGCCAGCGGATGTCTCGACGCAGAGCGACGATCGCTAAGCGTCTTGTTGAAGCACAGCAAACAGCTGCCATGCTCACCACTTTTAATGAAGTGGATATGACCGCCATTCTCGATGTGCGTAAACGCCGTAAAGATAAGTTTAAGGAAAAACATGATGTAGGCTTGGGTTTTATGTCCTTCTTTACAAAGGCAGTGGTTGGTGCACTCAAGCGCTTCCCTACCGTGAATGCAGAAATTAATGGCGATGATATCGTACTGAAAAAATACTATGATATCGGGATCGCTGTATCTGCCAAGGAAGGTTTGGTCGTGCCAGTTGTAAGGGATGCTGATCGTCTCGGCTTTGCTGAGATCGAGAAGAGCATTGCAGATTTGGCTGGCAAAGCTCGCTCCAATTCACTTTCTCTGGCCGACTTGCAAGGGGGAACGTTTACTATAACCAATGGAGGTATTTTTGGTTCCCTGCTGTCTACGCCGATTCTCAATACGCCGCAAGTGGGTATTTTGGGAATGCATAAAATCCAACTTCGCCCGATTGCCATCGACGAGGAACGAATGGAAAATCGTCCGATGATGTATATCGCGTTGTCCTACGATCACCGGATTATTGATGGTAGTGAGGCGGTTCGTTTCCTGGTAACGGTCAAAGAATTGCTGGAAGATCCGGAATCATTGTTACTGGAAGGATAAAATAAATCGGGCAAGTGTATCTCCTCTTTACGTGTATGACAAAAGCAGACTCTTGCGAGTCTGCTTTTTTTCCTGCATAGTTATAACATAAGGCGACTGACATTACAGGCAGTAAATGTAGAGAAGGGCGGGAACTGTTTTGGACAAAGACTTGCGCTACCCGATAGGATCATTCGTTGTTCCAGATACCATTACAGAAGAACAGCTTATCGCATGGATTCACGACATTGCTGAATTGCCTGCACAGCTACGTCGGGCGGTCGAAGGACTGAATGAGCAGCAGCTAAATACGCCTTATCGCGAAGGGGGCTGGACGATTCGGCAGGTAGTTCATCATGTGGCAGACAGCCATATGAACAGCTATATCCGTTTTAAGCTGGCACTGACGGAGGATACGCCGACGATCAAGCCATATGATGAAGGGCGTTGGGACGAAATACCAGACGCCAGGGAGCTTCCGCTGGAACCTTCGTTGCAACTGCTGGAAGGATTGCATGAACGGTGGGTGACCGTGTTGCGATCGTTGGGAGAGGATCAGCTGCACCGATCGTTTATTCATCCTGAATCGGGCCAGACGATCCGCCTGGAGCGAAACATCGGCATCTATGCCTGGCATGGCAAGCATCATACAGCTCATATTACTTCCTTGAGAGAACGAAATGCATGGTGATTTTTAAAACTATACCCGAATGAAATATAAAGGAATAAAAAGAAACCTTCAATTCCACTTTAATCGTGGTTTTAAAGGTTTCTTTTCTTATTTCCTCACAAGGCTGATGACTTGGTGTCAGAAGAAAATAAAGTATTAGACTGAAAAATAAAGTGTTAGACTCGGAAAATAAAGTTGTAGACTGAGAAAATAAAGAATTAGACTGGCGGGTGCTTCATTACGCTAACGGGCAGGTTAGTTTAAATACATATTCAACTTAGCAATCAATATAAAATTACAATACTGGATTGTAGAACGCTGATTGCAAAGTTATTACACGTTCAAGTATTAACTCTTTTGGGAGATTGGATTGGCGTTGCAGGGAAACCAATAACTATTCATGATATGACGGCTTCCGCCTAAGGTATGGCAACTTCGAATGCTCGTCACTCGGGTCAGAGGAGAAAGAACATAGCCCTATAGAAACCCGCGCTAGGCGCGTTTTTTTCATTTTAAAGGGTCAAGTTCATGTCCTTGGTCAGGTACAAGAATTTGACCCTATTGCCGATAATGGACATGAACAAGTCCTTATAGCCGTTGACTACACAGAGAATCTATTCCGCTACTCTGGAGAGTGGGACGGGGTAACAGGTCTTCAGTATATGCGCAGCCGCTGGTATGATCAAACAAAAGGATACCTTTCTCCAAATAGCTTTACGGAATACTCAGAAACTGCCCGGGTAAAATGGTACGGATAAGTTGATGTATTAGAAATATTTATATCGGAATTTTTGGATATTAAAGCTAACTTATTCCCTGTGTTTTTACCAAGGCACAACTCCATTTTCATCAAAAAAGCTACCAGTTGGACCATCATTATTGATTGTGGCAAGCTTAACTACACTGGAAGCTGCTTGTTCGACTGTGCGATAGCCACTATTACCATTTAAATCGGTAGCTGTAAATCCAGGGCAAACCGAGTTGATTTTAATAGGAGTATCTCTTAATTCTTTAGCAAAGAAAACAGTTAAAGCATTTACAGCCGTTTTGGAACTATTGTAGGCGAGCGAATTCACATTATAAAATTCCGACGTTGGGTCTGAATTCAAAGTTAAGGAACCTAATCCGCTGGAAAGATTTACGATTCTTCCGGCAGAAGATTTTTTGAGCAATGGAAGTATTGCTTTAGTGACAGAAAATACGCCGAAAACGTTTGTCTCATATGTATTCTTGAGAACGGACAGTTCCAGTTCACTTGGAGGTGTGTTGCCTTCAAAAAACACGCCTGCATTATTAATCAAGATATCAAGGTATCCATATTCTTGTTCAATCCATTCTACTGCGGAGAGAACGGAGCTGGGGTTTGTGACATCAAGAACCACCGTTTTAGCTTTAATATTCTCCGTTTCTAAAAACGTTACGGCCTCATGTCCTTTTTCTTCGCTTCTTGCTCCTATTAAAATCTCATACCCCATGTTTCCCAATTGTCTTGCTGTCTCAAAACCAATACCTTTGTTGCCACCTGTAATTAATACGATCTTGGATTTATTCATAAAATTGCCTCCCTAATCTATTTTCTAAAACCTGTACCTACGAAAATGTATTTAATTCTTATATTTGTCACTGCTATTTAGATTCTCTCATTGTAATCGAGACATATCTCCTTTCATTTCTGATATAGTTAATATAGTGGAAATGATTGATACTTGTAAGTACGCACATTTTTGTAACTTAATGAATGGAGTGGCAATATGGGATATGGATTAAAAGAATATGGCGATTGCAGTGAAGATGTTATAAGGGCCTGCCCTGTTGAAATGGCTTTACATATGATAGGAGGAAAATGGAAGGGAATCATTATCGACATTTTATCCGAAAAATCGGTCAGATTTAATGAACTTAAACGATTAATACCAGGGATTTCACAACGGATGCTGACTTTACAACTCAGGGAACTCGAGGCGGATGGAATTGTGAAGAGGATAGTAGATGACACTGTGCCACCCAAAGTAGAATACTTCCTCACTGAACAAGGAAATAAATTGTCGAGTATCATCGATTCTATAAGAGTATGGGGAAAAGAGTTTCTATCCTAAGTCTGCGATCGGGAAGTCTTAGTGGATAGCCGTATACTTACTCTCTGCCGATAGATATGACGAACCAAAGAAGAATCTCTTTGAAGCTGGTGCTTTATATTTGTTTCAGTGAATGCGGATGAAATTAATATGTAAGATGCGAACTGAGTTCCAGTGCGCAAATCACCAAGAGATATGCGGCTGAAAATATCGTCGGAAAACAAATCGTAGGCGTCGTCAATTTTCCACCGCGCCGCATAGCGGGATTCAATTCGGAAGTTTTGGTTCTGGGCGGACTGCCTGAACAGGGAGATGTCGTGCTGTTAAAGCCGGATTTCGATCTACCCAACGGAACGCAAATCAGATAATAAAGGCAAAACCCACCGTGCAAGGCGACAACCTTACGGTGGGTTTTAATTTCTTAAATAACCCTGTATGATTTGTTATTACCACCCTTTCTTGTTCTCAATTATAAGTAATTGGAATTGTTCGTTCTTATATGGACTCTTTAGAAATTTTCATATTTGAGGTCATTAAGCTAACGGGGAACGTTAGTTCAATGAAACAGCGACAGTCTAGGACTTTATTTTCTCGTCCTTGGCTGTCGCTGTTCCAATTTTTAAGGTCAGTCTAAAACTTATTTTATGAAGTCTGGGGGGGAACAATTCGAAAAGTCGAATGGAATACGGACACCCAGTCTAGTACTATATTTTCTTTTGACACTTGGACGAGGTTGATTGTTCAGGTGCCTCGGAGGCTCCAGACAATGCGGAAACAGAGGTCACCCCTGTGTTAACATGACGGTCGAGCCAGTCCACGATGTCACTCATCACCTCGTCGCGGTTTGTTTCATGCAGCATCTCATGGCGACCGCCAGGATAGAGGCGATACTCCATGTCCTGAAGCTCTAGGCTTCGATACATTTCCACTAGTGACAATACACCTTTACCGAACAAACCCACTGGATCACGATCCCCGGCAAAAATATAAACTGGCAGTTTGGGATTGATGTGTTTCAGCGAGGAAGGCCAGTGGATTTCTTGCAATAGCCTGAAAAAATCCAGAAAAAAGCCTGTCGTGCAAATAGCTCCACATAATGGGTCATGTACGAACTGATCTACTTCCTCAGGATCACGGGACAGCCAGTCAAACGCCGTACGCACTGGACGAAAGGCGCGGTTAAAGCCGCCAAAGACCATGGCGTTGAGCAGCATGCTGCGATGATCCATTCCTTGCAGCTTGGCTTGCAGTAGAGCAACTTGCTCTCCGAGCTTTAGGAGACCACGTCGTCCGTTGGTTCCCGATAAAATAAACCCGTAATACGTTTGCCGATCATCATACATAATTTTCTGGGTTAAAAAGGACCCCATGCTGTGACCCAGCAAAAAACGAGACTGATCAGGGAATTCCTTAGCCGCAATTTCGCCTAGCTCCAGCATGCCGTTTGCCATTCGATTAAACGCATTAGCTCCCGGCATACCCAGCTTATCAGGATCACCAGCCGTGCGCCCGTGACCGATATGATCGTTGGCATACACACCATAACCGCAACCAGTAAGCTTTTCGGCCAGTCGAATGTAGCGATAGGATGTCTCGCACATACCATGCGAAATTTGAACAATCCCCTTAAGGGGCAAATTCTGATCAGGCAGCCAGCGGTAGGCAAAAAGCTCTGTTCCGTCATTTTCAGCGATGGTGAAGGTGTATTCCCGCATAATTAGACATCACATCCTTTAAGCTTTAAGGAAGATAAGATCTAAGTACGGTCATTCCGTCATTCAGCGTGTAACCGCTCAGGTTAGCAGGCAACAGGAAGCAATCTCCAGCTTTACAGGAAAGAGACTCGGTATTATTGTTCCATGTTATGGTCCCACTGCCTTCACAAATCACGAGAATGGTGAAGCTGTCTTCCGTTGTAGAAAGTGCCCAACTTCCATCTACGATACCCTTTTCCACAACAAAATACTCACAGGCAGCCAGCTGGAGCCATTTTCCAGGCTGTAAGCCGTCCGTTTTCATCGTTGTTGCACCTGCACCCTCGTAGGAGGTTACATTGAGGGAATCCTCGATATGCAACTCACGAGGCTTGCCGTCTAGTCCGGGGCGATTGTAGTCATATAAGCGATAGGTAGTATCCGAATTTTGCTGGATTTCAGCAACGACAACGCCTGCACACAGTGCATGTACGGTTCCGGCGGGAATGAAGAACGTATCGCCTGCTTCGACTGGAACCTGGCGCAAACTGCCGAGGATGTCCCCACTTTCAAGAGCTGTGCGCAGACTCTCGCGAGTTACACCTTCGGTCAGACCATAAATAATCTTGGCATCTGGCTTGGCATCAAGCACGTACCACATTTCAGTTTTCCCTAATTCTCCGGCTGGAAGTCCTGCGTAATCATCTGTCGGATGCACCTGAACGGATAAGTCATCATTACAATCCAGTAGTTTGATCAAAAGTGGAAATCGTCCGCCTTTTTCCGATACACCCTTGGCCCCGAGCCAATCCTGCCCGTAGGTCTCGCGGATTTCATCCAGTCCTTTGCCTGCCAGCTCACCATTGATGACCGTTGTTGTTCCGTTTGGATGATCGGCAATCATCCATCCTTCCCCGATATGTCCTTCTGGTGGGGTTAGACCAAATTGCTCTAAGGCCCGTCCTCCCCAAACTCTCTCTTTGAACTCAGGTTGAAATTGCAGCGGGTATGGCTTTAGCATAATTTCTCTCCTCCATAATGAGTAATGAGTGCGACCTAACAGAATAGGGAAATCAATAACGTGCCGCTGGGGCAATAAACTGGGATGAATAGCGCCCGAACGAGCTTAAAAAATGATATATGTAAGGCGGCTAAAAAAGCCGCTCATAACCTGAGTTTAAAATCCGACATTATTTCTTTTCAACCGCCACTACGTAAGGCGAAGCGGCTCGTTGTAATTGACGATAAATAATGCTTTGACCGCTGGAGACTGGGAGAGCAGAAGCCCATTGAAGAACGGCATCTGCTTCTTCAATGCCTCCAGCATGCCCTGGATAGAGTACGGCAGTCAGAATGCCGCGTGGTCGCAGCAATTGTAAGGCAGCATCAAGTGCGACGAGCGTGCTGTCTGTATGCGTGATGACAGTCGGATCGGCACCTTCGGAAGGCAAGTAGCCGAGGTTAAACATGACCGCAGCGACTTTGCCATGCAGCATGTCTGGAACGGCCTCCCGCATTTGCTCGTGACCTTGTAGCAGTAGCGATACTTCTGCTAATGAAGGCGAAGCGTTTTCTTCCAGTCGACGACGGGCGCAATGCAGTGCTTCTTGCTGGATGTCGAAGCCATAGACACGGCCCCGTTTGCCAGCAGCTTTTGCCAGAAACAACGTATCTGCTCCTGTGCCGACGGTGGCATCTATAGCAGTATCACCTGGCTGCACCCGCGCAGCCACCAATTGATGAGCGTAGCTCAGGACGGATAGGAACCCCATTTAAGGTTGCCTCCAGTATTTTCCCTGCCACGTTTCACGTGACTTCAGTTCATGATCGATGGCATTAAGCACTTCCCATTTTTTAAGCGACCACATGGGTCCCACTAGCAAATCGCGTGGGGCATCTCCGGTTAACCGATGAACGATCATTTCGGGAGGTAAAATCTCCAGCGTATCAACTATCAGCTTAACGTATTCGTCCTTTTCCAGAAAGCGTAGCAATCCCGCTTCATACTGCTTGACCATGGGCGTTTTGCGCATGAGATGCAGCAGGTGGATTTTGATGCCCTGCACATCCATAGCCGCTACTGCACGTCCCGTATCGAGCATCATTTCATGCGTCTCTTGGGGCAGACCATAAATAATGTGGGCGCACACGCGGATATTCCGCTTGCGCAGCTTTTCCACCGCATCCAGATAGCATTGAGTATCATGAGCACGGTTAATCAGCTCTGAGGTCGATTCATGGACAGTTTGCAGACCCATTTCAACCCACAGGTACGTGCGTTCGTTTAGCTCGGCAAGGTAATCCACTACATCGTCAGGCAGGCAATCAGGACGTGTAGCGATGGAGAGACCGACAACGCCAGGCTGCTCCAGAATAACCTCAAAGTATTCTCGCAGTTCCTCAACCGGGGCATACGTATTAGTGTAGGCTTGGAAATAGCCAATATATTTGGCGTTTGGCCATTTTAGATGCTGCCGATCCCGAATCGTATTGAACTGGGTGACCAGATCATCACGACGACGCCCAGCAAAATCACCCGATCCACGTGCGCTACAAAAGGTGCAACCCCCTTTAGCGATGGAACCATCGCGATTCGGACAGGTAAAACCCGCATCCAGCATGACTTTGAACACTTTATTTTGAAATTGCTCACGCATTTCGTAATTCCAAGTATGGAACCGTTTATCTCCCCACAGGAGAGGAGCAGGCAATAAATCTGTTTTCATGGGTGTACTCCTTTTTTTACGATCACCCTATTGTAACAAAAATCAGTCTTCATTGGGAATCATTTGACCGAACAAGTCAATAAAATGTGCGGATTTTATGGCGTTGCGGATTGAAAAAGGTTACACAATGTGTTATATTGTAAGCGGTACCAGACATACAATAAAAGGACTGTTTTCGATCCTGAAGATAAAAGTTATCCGTTGCTAATGATTATTCTTCAGGGAGGCAGCTATGCTGTTTCTATCGCCTGTTTTAGGGTAAGTGCACGTCGGTTCCATCACAAATAACCCGTGAGGTGATCTTTTATGAATGCGCAGGATAAGACGCGTATGGATAAAGTTACTGTTGAGTTAACCTTTGATGAGGCGTTGGCATTGACTGGTGTCCGTTTTGGGCAGGATCGTCAGATTGGAACGACCGCACGTCAAAAAATCAGAGCGGCTTGCCAAAAGACAATTGATTTTTCACCTGCTGATGGGGTAGACTATGAACAATTAAATTAGTTGGACCCCAATCCAAATATATTGAAAAAGGAATTTCATTTCCGTATCTTCAAGCGGGGGTGAAATTCCTTTTTCCTTGATAACAGAGTATATGGAGGAGTAACATGCGTTTACGCGGAAGAAAAGGAATACGGGAAAGTCTGGAAGAACAGCAGGATCTAGTCATCTTGGAGCCGGCACAGTATAAGGGGAAATGGCAGCAGGTTTTTGGTAATGATCGTCCCATTCATGTGGAATTCGGTATGGGTAAAGGGCAATTTATAAGCCAAATGAGCTTCCGGAATCCGGAGGTTAACTATATTGGCTTTGATATGTATGATGAGCTGGTTCGCCGTGCAACAGAAAAGTCTCGTCTGGCCTGGAGTAATTCAGAGGTTGATACGCCGCCTAATATCAAATTGGCACTGGCAAACATTGAACAGATCGAGAATGTTTTTGAACCAGGAGAAATTGAACGCATTTATCTGAATTTTAGTGATCCCTGGCCTAAAGCCAAGCATGCACGTCGTCGTTTGACGCATCCGCGTTTTTTGGACAAGTACCGTCAGCTTTTGAACAGCAAAGGACAAATTCATTTTAAGACCGATTCGGAGACACTGTTTGAGTTTTCTCTGAATTCGTTTGCCGATAGCGGTTTGCAGATGACGAATATTTCGTTAAACCTTCATCGTGAGGGGATCAACGAAGAGCATGTCATGACGGAATATGAACAAAAGTTCATGGGCAAAGGTATGAATATTCATCGAGTCGAGGTGCTGATCGGCAAAGATGCTTTGGAAGAGTACGGAAAAACACGTCTCGAAAAGTATGGGAAATAAAAACAGATCAAACGGATAAAATAAGACAGGGTGCTTCCTTTTAGGAAAGCACCCTGTTCGGTTCCAGTATATCCAGAATACTCTGTGCGCTCTGAAGAGGATAATATCGCGCTACATTATGGACGTGCTCCTGTCGCTTGCGGACGATTTCTGGAAAATCGTGTAGCAGTCGGTTCATCCATTTAACGACAACATCCAGCGAAGTAATCGGTTCTCCGAAGCCTTGAGCCGTAAAGTATTGACAATTTTCCTCCTCCTGTCCAGGGAGAGGTTTGTGAAACAGCATCGGAATCCCTTTGGCCAATCCCTCGGTGCATGTCATTCCGCCGGGTTTGGTGATGAGCAGATTCGATACCTCCATTAATTTGTCGATTTCCCGTGTAAATCCGAAGATATGAATATTTGGATGATTAAACCTAGGATCCAATTGCATTTTACGACGAATTTTATCATTATGCCCCAAACAAAAAATAAATTGAATGTTTTCTCTCCACTGAGTAAGCGAACGATGTATGACTTCGTCATTCATAAGGCCCCAGCCGCCACCCATAACGAGTACGGTCGGGATGGGTTTAAGTCCAAATTGTTCTCTAATTTCATCGTGCCCAGGATGTTCCCAAAAATTTGGATGAACGGGAATGCCGGTCACCTGGATTTTCGAGACGGGTACTCCGCGCGCGCGCAGCTTACGCATGACTTCAGGCGTAGATACAAAGTACCGGTCAACCTCGGGACTAATCCATGTTCCATGTGCATCGTAGTCTGTAATGACAGTACAAAGCGGAACATGTAAGCCTAAGCGCTTCAAACGTGAAATTACCGCGCTTGGGATGGGGTGAGTACATACCACCAAATCGGGACGAAGCTGCCGGAGAATGTTTCGGGTCTGCGTGTAGAACAGACGGTGCAAAGCGAGCGTTGTAAGACGGTTTAATGACTTTTTGTACTGATGACGGTAAACCAATCCGACTAGGCGAGGCTGCGATACAACAGTCTTCTTGTATGCTGTAATAATAAGCGGGGCCATTCTTGGATTCAAAAAACTCCCCAGCTCCAGCACTCTTGTCTGCACATTCGGAGAAAGCTTCCGCAAACTGCTTGAGAGCGCGTAGGCAGCTTGAGTATGTCCGGCACCGAAACCTTCCGATAATAATAACACTCGTTTTTTAGCCACTCTCATTTCACCTGTTCCTGCTGGGATGTTCTCAATCATACCATATCGGCTTTAAGGCCAGAATGCAACCGTTCCTATTGCTGCAGACGTTCCGATGACCGCTCCTGCGAGTACATCCGTTGGGTAGTGGAGACCCAGATAAATCCGAGAAAAACCTACAATTGTTGCTACAGGCAACAGCAGCAGTGTTAGCATCGGTGACTGTAGCATAAAAGGCACGGTAGCTGAAAAAATAGCTGTCGTGTGCCCTGAGGGAAAAGAATGGTCCGACAAGGGGTTGCGGAATGTATTTGTACCTGGTAGCGCCAAATACGGGCGAATCCGCGGATACAGCCTTTTAACGATAGCTACGGGGATGTGACTGACCCCGAGAGCGATGGCTCCCTTCATACCGGAATCTTTCCACGGATTCGGAGCGAGCCACCAAATAAGGAGTGTGGAGGCTATAGTAAAGGTAGCCCCACCTAAATGTGTGAGATAATAAAGCCAGAAGTTCAAAAAACGGTTGTGTAAGCGTCCGTTGATCCATTTGAACAACTGCTGCTCCAGATTTACAAGTTTTACGACTAGACGTTGCATTTGGTTTCCTCCGGTTGCCGGTTCAGGTCAGTCGGCAAATATTTTGAGTCATTTTGACATAATCAGAACATAAGTAATTATTCTCTTGCTCTCATCATATTTTTAAACGCTGTTCATTTCAAGAATCACTAAATATTCATAAATTACTTGGTTCAATTCTACACAGAAATGTTAATGGAATATAAGCCGAATTGTATAACTTTCTTTGCGTTCATCCGTCTAATAAGATAGAGTGTTTAGAAGTGGTTGCTAATTGGCCCACAAAAAGGAGGGACCAAAGAAATAAAAAGTTAGCAAATGGATGAAAATAAGACCTAAGCGTCATGAATGAGAAGCCCAGCGCCGCATTCCCGGTTCAAACGGGGGTTTGTTGTGTTTTTTTGCTGCTGAGACCGGTTTAAGGGCTTTGACAAAAGATTGAAAACCAACGAAAATCGTAATGGCATTCCTGTGTCAGCCAAAAGGGGGCTGCGCACAGCCAATGAAGAAAGCAAGGGTCGGGTCAAAAACTACAGAAAAGGCGCGCAAAGCGCCGCAACTTGCGCTACACAGATAGAAAACAAACAAACGCAAGATTTTAAGGGGTATAAAAAGGGGGTAACAAGAGATCATGTTAGACGCTATTTTCGTGACGCTCCAGATCATACTGGCGGTGATCGCAGTCTATCAGTTTGCATTCTCCTTGTTCGGATTGGTTCGCAAGAAAAGGAAAGAGCACGCGGCTCCAGAAAAATCATTTGCCATTTTAGTCGCTGCCCACAATGAAGAACAGGTTGTCGGAGCATTGATGGAAAATTTGAAGCAACTTGATTATCCGAAGGAACTTTACGATGTGTTCGTAATCTGTGATAACTGTACAGATAAGACTGCGGACATCGTTCGCGCTCACGGCATGAATGCTTGTGAACGTACGAATCCGAATCTGCGTGGTAAAGGCTACGCTATTGAGTGGATGCTTAAGGAATTATGGGCTATGCCGCGCCAATATGATGCTATTGTCATGTTTGATGCTGACAATTTGGCGCATACCAATTTCTTGAGTGAAATGAACAATGATCTGTGTACAGGTGCCCGTGTTATTCAGGGGTACATTGATACTAAGAATCCTGAGGATTCTTGGATTACAGCAGCATACGGGGTATCTTATTGGTACATCAACCGTTTGTGGCAGCTGTCACGTCACAATCTGAACATGGCTAATTTCCTCGGTGGTACAGGCATGTGCTTTGAAACAAATCTGCTTAAGGAAATGGGCTGGGGTGCGACAAGTCTGGTAGAGGATTTGGAATTCACCATGCGCTGCACACAACGCAACGTATATCCAAGATTTAATTACGATGCCAAGGTATATGATGAAAAGCCGTTGACGTTCAAAGCTTCGTCCAGACAGCGTCTGCGCTGGATGCAAGGTCACTTTACGGTAGCTCGTCGTTATTTCTTCCCGTTGCTGTGGCAAAGTATCAAGCAGAGAAGCCTGATTAAATTCGATATGGCTCTTTATGGTCTGAACGTGTATATCGTACTGCTCACCTTCTTGATGACAGTAGCGATGTGGATAGATATTGTGTTATTTGGTGGACCTAATATCGAAAATATTTATGTGCAATTCCCGGCTTGGACCGGTGTTATAGCTGTGGGTCTGAATATTGCTACCTTTGTGATCGCGATGATTTTGGAAAAGGTCACGTTCAAAAAAGTATATCTCTACCTGCTGCTATTCCCGGTATATTTGGTTTCGTGGTATCCGATTACGTTCTATGCGTTCTTTACACAGAACAATAAGCAATGGAGCCATACCCAGCATACGCGTGTCGTTCGCTTGGAAGAGGTTCAGAGTAAGCAAGGTTAATTGGACGGTGAAATAGGACTGAAGATCGGTGTCATTCATTTTTCATTAAAGGGTTGACACCTCGATTGCACCGTGATAAGATATTCGAGTATGTTAATTGAAAAGTATGGATTAACAAGTAGAAGGTCCGACTTCTCACCTGCCCGGTATTGCCGGCTGGTCATGATCCAATGATTTGTGAATTGAACTTTCATGATGAATTGAGTATCAGACAGGGATGTCGGCTGTGTAGTCGTCATCCCTTTTTTGTGCTTAAACACAATACAACAATAACAGGTTCTGGAGGTGGAGGGTTATTAGTAAGGAACATATGATCAATGATGAGATTCGGGTGAGAGAAGTACGTCTAGTTGGTGCGAATGGGGAACAAATCGGGATTACACCGACGCGTGAAGCTTTGCAAATGGCGATTGACGCAAACTTGGATCTCGTGAACGTGGCGCCTCAAGCGAAGCCGCCCGTGTGTCGGATTATGGATTACGGAAAATTCCGCTATGAGCAACAGAAGAAAGAAAAGGAAGCCCGTAAAAACCAGAAGATCGTTGACATCAAAGAGGTATGGTTCCGTTCCAACATCGAGGAACATGACTACCAAACCAAGTTTCGCAATGTGGTGAAGTTCCTGAATGAAGGGGACAAGGTGAAATGCTCCGTTCGTTTCCGCGGTCGTGAAATTACTCATGCTAATGTGGGTCAAAAAATTCTCGAACGTGTGAAATTGGAAGTTGCTGATCTTTGTACCGTGGAGCGCCAACCCAAGCTCGAAGGACGCAGCATGATTATGATATTGGCTCCAAAGAGTCAATGACAAATTAAGGAGGAAGTTCAATGCCTAAAATGAAAACACATAGCAGCCTTAAAGGCCGCTTCAAAATTACCGGTACTGGTAAAGTAATGCGTTACAAAGCTTACAAAAACCATTTGCTTTCCCACAAATCCAAACGTGCAAAACGCGTTCTGGGTACTAACCCTGAGATGGCACCTGGGGACGTTAAACGTCTGAAACAAGGTCTTGCTAACCTGAAATAGCACTAGCACTGCAATGAATGAAGTATAAACATTATTTGGGAGGTCTATTGATATGGCAAGAGTAAAGGGCGGATTCGTCGTTCGTCGTCGTCATAAAAAAGTATTGAAGCTTGCTAAAGGTTATTTTGGTTCCAAACACCGCATTTTTAAAACAGCTAACGAGCAGGTAATGAAATCGCTTGTTTACGCATACCGTGACCGTCGTCAGACGAAACGTAACTTCCGCAGACTGTGGATCGTGCGTATCAACGCAGCAGCTCGTTTGAACGGTTTGTCTTACAGCAAATTGATGCACGGCCTGAAATTGGCTGGTGTGGACATTAACCGCAAAATCTTGGCTGATCTTGCAGTCAATGATATTAATGCATTCAACTCTTTGGCAACTGTTGCTAAAGGCAAAATCAACGCTTAATTATTAATAATGAAGCGTGGAAACCGCGAAAGTGGTAAAAAGGTATCCCAAGCAGTACGCTGTGTAGGGATGCCTTTTTTTGTACATACTCAATGTTACGGTAAAGACTTCGTTTTCTCCAAAATACGAATAAATATGACGTGAGATGGAAGAATGTATGTTTTTTTTAACTTTGTAGCGCTTACATTGATGGAACTTTAAAAAAAATTGACCCAAGGTTATTAATTGTCTAGATTTTAGCCGATCATAATTGTATAATCTCTAAAGTAAGTCTTCTGTACGATCTGTCTCGTCAGTAAATGACATGCATGAGCATGTACATGTTCAAAGAAAAGAGACAGTCCAGGGATCTAACACTAAGGGGGAACAGTATCAGCATGAAGAAAATGTTCAGTATGTCTTTGGTTATGCTGCTGGCGATCTCGGTCATTCTCGCAGGCTGCGGTAACAAAAATCAAGGTGCGTCCAACGCAAATGGTGGAGACACAGGTGGTTCTGCCAAAACATCGAATGTCCAAATTGGCATGGTTACAGATGTGGGTGGAGTAAACGACAAATCGTTTAACCAATCTGCTTGGGAGGCACTACAAGCCACTGAGAAAGAATCAGGCGCTAAAGTTAAATACCTGCAAAGTAAATCCGATCAAGATTATATTCCTAACCTGAACCAATTTGTTAAGGGTGATTTTAACTTGACTTGGGGAATCGGTTTTAATCTGGCGAATGCGATTGGACAAGTAGCGAAAGACAACCCAAGCAAAAACTTGGCGATCATTGACAGTGTCGTGGATGCGCCTAACGTGAAATCGGTTGTTTTTGCTGAAAATGAAGGTTCCTTCTTGGTGGGGGTTGTAGCTGGTAAACTTACCAAAACAAACAAAATTGGTTTTGTGGGTGGACAAGACAGCCCGTTGATCAAACGTTTTGAAAAAGGATTCGAAGCAGGAATTAAAGCTGTAAATCCAAATGCAAAATTGGAAGTTAACTACACAGGTGCATTTGATAAGCCGGACCTGGGTAAAGCAGCAGCTGCGACGATCTATAACAGCGGTGCGGATATTATTTTCCATGCAGCTGGCGGATCTGGTACAGGTGTATTTAACGAAGCACTCGCACGTAAGCAACAAGGGCAGCAAGTATGGGTTATTGGCGTAGATAAAGACCAATCGCTTGAGTTTGGTGACGACGTAACATTGACTTCGATGGTAAAACGTGTAGATGAAGCTGTAAAACGCGTATCTAAAGAAGTGATTGACGGTAAATTTAAGGGCGGTGTCGAGACACTGGCTCTGAAGGATAATGGTATTGGTTTGGCAGACACATCAACGAAAAACGTACCTAAAGACGTGCTTGATCTTGTAGAACAATACAAGCAAAAAATTATTAAGGGCGAAATTACAGTTCCTTCGAAATAAGTTTGGCTTGAAGAACATATAGGTGGCGACAAGGCTGGTTCATAAGACTAGCCTTGTTCTTACGTCTGGAGTTATATGGATTATAACGGGCAAAATCAGCTCATTGGAGCACATACTATAAAGTGTATAAGGGTGATCTCATGGATGCAGCGACCCCCGTCGTTGAGTTAAAGCAAATTACAAAACGATTCCCCGGCATCGTTGCCAACGACTCCATCAGCATCAAGCTGCATAAGGGAGAAATTCATGCCCTTTTGGGTGAGAATGGCGCGGGTAAATCTACGCTTATGAATATTCTTTTCGGACTGTATCAGCCGGATGAAGGGACAATTGAAATCGGAGGTAAACCCGTACAGATTGATAGTCCAAATAAGGCGATTGATCTGGGGATTGGCATGGTGCATCAGCATTTTAAACTCGTACAGCCGTTTACCGTGACCGAAAATATTGTCCTGGGCTCGGAGCCACGTAAGGGTCTGAAAATCAATTATAAAAAGGCTGCCGCAGAAGTACAGCGGTTGTCTGAGCAGTACGGCCTTCAGGTAAATCCGAATGCCAAAATTGAGGATATATCTGTTGGTATGCAGCAACGTGTAGAAATTATTAAAACGCTCTATCGCGGTGCAGATATTCTGATTTTCGATGAGCCTACAGCTGTACTGACACCACAAGAGATCACTGAGTTGCTGGACATTATGAAGCGCTTGGTCGCTGAAGGCAAATCAATTATTCTTATTACTCATAAACTTAAAGAAATCATGCAAATTGCAGATACGGTTACGATCATTCGCAGAGGTCAGGTTATTGATACGGTCAAGACGTCTGAAACAACCCCAAATGAGCTGGCTGAGAAAATGGTGGGCCGTCGTGTGTCCTTTAAAGTGGACAAGCAGCTTGCGCAACCAGGACAGACGGTACTGGAAATGAACAATGTAATTTCTAAAAACAAGGATGGCATTAATGTTCTAAATGAGTTGAACCTTCAGGTCAAGGCGGGCGAGATTTTGGGGATTGCCGGAGTAGATGGCAATGGACAGAGTGAGCTGATCGAAGCTTTGACAGGCTTACGCAAGGTGGATGGTGGGAGCATTCGTTTGCTCGGACAAGAGGTGGCCAATCAGCCACCACGCAAAATTTCAGAGGCAGGCGTTTCACATATACCGGAGGACCGTCATAAGCATGGGTTGGTGCTCGATTTTTCTATGAGTGAAAATATGGTGCTGGAGACGTATTACCAGGCGCCTTACAGTAAAAATGGCTTCTTGAACAAAGATGCTATAGAGAAACAGGCCAAAAGTCTTATCGAAAAGTTTGATGTAAGAACACCGGATATTCACACGAAGGCAAGAGCACTATCTGGTGGGAACCAGCAGAAGGCTATCATTGCGCGTGAAATTGATAAAAATCCAGACCTTCTCATTGCAGCACAGCCTACACGCGGTCTGGATGTCGGAGCTATTGAATTTGTCCAGAAACAACTGATTGCCCAACGGGACCAAGGTAAAGCTGTGTTGCTCATATCTTTTGAACTGGACGAGATTATGAATGTATCCGACCGAATTGCTGTCATCTATGAGGGCAAGATTGTCGGGGAAGTGCTGCCAGAAGAAACGAATGACCAGGAACTGGGACTGATGATGGCAGGAAGTGCAGTGAAGAAAGGAGTAGAGAATGGCTAATCTATTGAAAATATTCACAAAAGACTCCTTTGTACTAGCGCTGGTCTCTATTATTTTGGGTCTCCTTCTGGGTGCTATTGTGATGCTGATTGGCGGGTATGACCCTATTGTGGCCTATTCTGCTTTGTTTAGCCGTGTATACGGAGATTCCTACAACTTTGGAGAGGCTATCCGTGAGATGACTCCGCTGATTTTAACGGGGTTGGCATTTGCTTTTGCGGCCCGCGCCGGTTTGTTTAATATCGGCGGCGAAGGTCAGTTTCTGGTAGGTATGACAGCTGCTTCGATTGTGGGCATTAAACTTCATGGGTTGCCAGCTATCATTCATGCACCGTTAGCTGTAATTGCAGGTGCAGTTTTCGGAGGTCTGTGGGCTGCGATTGCTGGCTATTTGAAGGCCAAACGAGGCGTTAATGAAGTTATTACATGTATTATGATGAACTGGATCGGTCTGTATTTGGCTAATTTGGTGATCAATCAGTTCGCACTTATGGATGGTGAAAATCGTTCTGTGAATATCCAGCCTTCTGCTTCAATTTCCATCGAATGGCTGTCCCAGATGATGGGGAATGCTCGGGTACATTGGGGCACAGTTATTGCTGTGCTGGCAGCAGTCTTTTTCTACATTTTCATGTGGAAAACAAAGCAGGGCTATGAGCTTCGGGCTGTCGGATTTAATCAGGATGCATCCCGTTATGCAGGTATGAATGTAAATCGTAATATCATAAAAGCGATGTTTATTAGTGGGGTTTTTGCCGGATTGGCAGGCGCCTTTGAAGTGCTGGGAGTATTCCATTATCAATCTGTCATGGCAGGATCACCGGGAACGGGTTTTGATGGTATCGCTGTAGCTCTGATTGGGATGAATAACCCATTCGGTGTGCTGCTCGGTTCTGTTTTGTTCGGAACGCTTACGTATGGTTCTGCGGGGATGAGCTTTAGCGCAGATGTACCGCCCGAGATTATCCGGGTTGTCATTGGCTCGATTATTTTCTTCATTGCGGCCCAAGGTATTGTACGTTGGGTTGTGAAGCCGCTCTACTCCAAGCGTAAGAAAGAGAAGGTGTTGTAAAATGAGTTGGTTAACACTTGGTGAATTAATCCATACAACGCTCGTTTTTGCGACGGCGATTATTTTTGCGTCTCTCGGCGGAGTTTTTTCAGAAAAATCCGGTGTAACGAACCTCGGGTTGGAAGGACTTATGGTATTTGGAGCGTTTGCAGCGGGTGTTGGCGGATTTTATGCCGAGCAAGCTGGACTAGGAGGCACCTCTGCGGCTTGGGTAGGTGTGCTGTCAGCTGCCGTGTTCGGTATTTTGGTTTCGCTAATTCATGCTGTAGCCTCTATTACGTTTAAAGCCGATCAGGTTATAAGCGGTATAGTTATTAACTTTCTGGCAGCAGGTAGTACACTGTACATGGTTAAGCTTTTATTTGAGGGAGATGGTGACACCGGTCGGATTCAGGGTTTTAACGAAATATCCATCCCTTACCTTGTGGATATCCCGATTGCAGGAAAAGCCTTTTTCCAAGCTTACCCAACGACATATTTAGCCATTCTATTAGTTATTATTGGCTATTTTACTTTGTATAAAACACCGTTTGGCTTGCGTTTGCGTTCCGTTGGGGAGCATCCAGGAGCGGCCGATACAGTGGGTATTAAAGTAAATCGTCTTCGTTATATTGGCGTTATGATCAGTGGGGCGTTGGCTGGGATTGGTGGAGCTACAATTACTCTGACTACAACCAACATGTTCTCGCACAATACAGTTTCGGGGCAGGGATATATTGCTATTGCCGCTATGATTTTCGGTAAATGGAATCCGCTCGGCGCTTTTGGCGCAGCAGTGTTTTTTGGTTTTTCACAAGCCATTCGCAACTATGTGCAGCTGTTCGCATGGTCGCAAAGTATTCCCCAGGAAATTATTTTTATGTTGCCGTATCTCCTGACGATTATTGTACTGGTAGCGGCTGTCGGACGTTCACGCGCTCCGGCCGCTTTAGGTCAACTTTATGATCCAAGCAAGCGTTAAAACTTATAGACAGCTAATGCGCATGTTTTGAAAAATGTACATTGGTGTGAGGATTTTGCAAAAATCCCATAAGCGACTTCCAGTGAACAAGATATAGATCGAAATGGTTTAGTTCGTCTATATCTTGCACTTCGGAGCGACTGGAA
>NZ_WUDQ01000270.1:0-4926 GCF_009827695.1 Paenibacillus sp. OT2-17
CGCGTTCTGCTGCAACCAGCACTTTAAAGGACTCAAAAGAGAACATTTCCTTCACTTCACCGCCTGCTTCACGAATGAGCAGTTCCAGCGAAGCATCCGCGCCTTCAAACTGGTATCCCTGATGCTCCAGTTCCTTGATGCGGCTAATTACGCCACGTGCCTCATCACTGGATGGGTCAAGGGTGATGCCCAGCTCTTGCGCTTTGGATACCACGTTGCTTTGCCCGGCCAGTTCGGAGACCAAAACCCGCTGCTTGTTCCCCACGAGTTCAGGAGCGATGTGCTCATAAGTTCGCGAGTCGCGTAGAATGGCTGACACGTGAATGCCCCCCTTATGGGCAAAAGCTGCATTGCCAACATAAGGCTGGTTCACAGGCATATTGACGTTGGCGACTTCGCTCACAAAGCGGGCTGTGTTGTGGAGTTGATTTAACTTTTCAATATCTAGACAGTCGTAGCCCAGCTTGAGCTGCAAATTAGGAATGACGGAGCACAGGTTAGCGTTACCACACCGTTCACCGTAGCCGTTGATGGTACCCTGAACCTGCCTTGCGCCTGCTTGTACAGCACTTAGAGAGTTCGCTACTGCCAATTCGCAGTCATTGTGTGTATGAATACCCAACTGTGACCTCGTTATCTGGCTTTGCAGCATAGTGACAATTTCCCGAATCTCATGCGGTAGGGTACCGCCGTTTGTATCGCACATCACGAGCCAATCCGCGCCTGCTTCTTCAGCTTTTTTCATAACGGCCATTGCATACTCGGGATTATTTTTATATCCGTCGAAAAAATGTTCGGCATCAAAAATAACCTCCATGCCCCCTTGCTTTAAAAAGGCGATGGAGTCGTAAATCATAGACAGATTTTCCTCCAGTGTCGTCTGTAAGGCGGTGTGTACATGAAAATCCCATGATTTACCTACAAGTGTAGCAGCCTGAGCGCCGGATTCCAGAATTCGTTGCAGATTGACATCCTGTGCTGCGATGCTATCTTTGCGTCGCGTGCTGCCGAAGGCGACAATCTTTGCCTGAAGGCCCAGCTCTTGTACCCGTTTGAAAAATTCGATATCCTTGCTGTTGCTTCCGGGAATCCCGCCTTCAATATAATGAACACCGAGATCATCGAGTTTTTTGGCGATTTTCAATTTGTCATCAGCAGACAAGCTAATTCCTTCTCCTTGAGTGCCGTCTCGCAGCGTTGTGTCAAAGATAGAAATAGCGGTGGACATGAGGGACTCCTCCTTTGCGGATTGCTCAGATTGGTGATGCTCTGCTTTTTTAAGCATATTAATTTAGTTGTTTAACGCTTAAAAACAGGAAAGCGTTAGTTTGTCGTGTTCGTATGTTAGTCGATTATATCAACTTATGACTTCAATTGTAATATATAATTATCATTTTTAGCCGCAAAACCATTATTTTTATGTAAAATAGAAATAGCATTTAAAAGTGTCTCAAGTATAAAATCAAAACACATATTCCCGCGATGACGGGTGAATTTACAGTTAAAAAGAAGGGTTGAGCATGAAAGATGTCAGTGCTTATTATCCGGCTGGTGGGCGAGTTATTCTGCATGTGGATATGAATGCATTTTATTGTTCCGTTCATGCAGCGGAGGAGCCGGAAAAATATAAGGGACTGCCTACCGCGGTGGCAGGCAGTAGTGAGCTGCGCAAAGGTGTAATTGTAACCTGCTCTTATGAAGCCCGACGATTGGGCATTTCAACAGGGATGGTCGTTCAGCAGGCTCGCCGGATCTGTCCACAGCTCATTGTAATACAGCCTGATTTTCACTTGTATCGTCGTTATTCCAAAGCATTTATGAGCATTGCATATTCGTATACGCCTATGCTGGAAGCGACTTCAATTGATGAGTGCTATCTGGATATTTCTGGATCCAAACAGTTTGGAACACCTATGGAAATTGCTGAGGAAATCCAGCGCAGAGTAGAAGACGAGCTGGGCCTGCCCTGTTCAATTGGAGTTGCTCCTAACAAGTTGCTGGCCAAAATGGCTTCTGATCTGAAAAAACCACGCGGGATATCTATTCTACGTTTGCGTGATGTACCCAATATTTTGTGGAACCTTCCTTGTGGTCAATTGTTTGGTGTGGGCCGCAAAACGGCAGATAAGCTTCTACAAATGAATATTCGTACCATTGGGCAACTGGCTAAGGCCGATGAGCATATGCTGGTTGGCGTATTTGGTGTGACGGGTTCGTGGTTAAAATTGGCCGCTAACGGAATTAACCATTCACCAGTCAGCACTGAACGGGAGCCAAACAAGTCCATTGGTCACACGACTACCCTGCCTATGGATGTGGTAAAGCTGGAAGAAGCCCAACGGGTACTTCTTAACATTAGTGATCAGGTGGCCCGGCGGCTTCGACGACACGGTATGCTGGCAGGAGGTATACAATTGACGATTCGGACGGCGGATATGAAGACCTTTACGCGTTCTCAAGTCAGGAGCACTCCTACGGAAAGTGCAGAGGACATATATAAGGAAGCTTGTGCGTTGTATCGTCGCCATTGGGGAGAAGATAAGCCTGTACGCTTACTGGGGATTACGTTACAGCAGCTCATTCCAAAGGAGGAAGCGGCCGTTCAAATGGATCTATTTGAATACCAGGATCAGCCTAAGAAAGAAAGCTTATTGAAGACGATGGATGCACTGCGCGATAAGTTTGGTGAAAATGCAATTTTGACCGCTGGGATGCTGGGAGATGATCCTTCGGTACTTCTGCGCAACTCCAAGCTGCGCGGAACTTCGCTGCAAAAAGACAATCTACCAACTCCAGAGTGAGCTTTTGGATAGATTATTGCAAGCATCAGAAGCTTACGTTATAAGCATTTTTGACACGAAGGATAAAGGAAAATAATTTGTAATAATATTGGGTTTGTATTAATATGTGAATAGAATGTAAAAGCTGGTTTGTTTGATTGTATAGGAGGAAGAGAAAAGTTATGGCTAAATACACTTGGGTAGAAAAAGATACATGCATTGCTTGCGGAGCCTGTGGCGCTACAGCACCTGACATTTATGATTATGATGATGAAGGTTTGGCTGAAGTGATCTTTGAAGGGGATGCAAACCAAGGCATCAAGGCAATCTCGGATGATTTGTTTGATGATATGCAGGATGCTTGTGACGGTTGCCCTACAGATTCCATTAAAGTAGCAGACGAGCCGTTCAATAAAGAAGGTTAAGCGTAGGCTTCTTTGATAGGCACAGCACCGACAGCTCCCTTCGCCGTATAACGGTGAAAGTAAGCTGTCGGTGCTGTTTTTTTAGATTATAGAATGGTTCAGCGGAGCTGAGCCATTCTATAATCTAAAAAAACTTCTGCCAAACGCGGTCTGGCTTCCGTGAAAGTCCATCGATAGACGTTTTTTTTATGTGCTGTCCATCGAGTCTATTTTTACCGATATACATAATAGGAAGTATGCAAGATTACACGATCAGGAGGATCCGATGAACCATTCGCCTCATCTTAAATCGTATGTAAAAAAACACCCTGATAATAAAATGGCCTGGTATTTACTCGGCAAAGAGTATGAGAGCAGCGGTCAGGAGGGCAAAGCAAATTATTGCTTCAATCGCGCAGGAGAAGTGTTCGAAGCCTTCGAGCATAAACAGATTCCGGCAGACGTATGGATGGAATATCAGGATAAACTGGTTCAGATGTCCAAGGAGAAGGAGCGAAGGACGGCTCGAACACGCCACCTGTTAACTGCGTTAATGGTACTACTGCTCATATGGGTTCCTTCAGCCAATTCACCGAGACCCTCAAATGAAAATACATCTGTTCCATCCGGAACTGAGCAGGCAGCAATTGATAATATTGAAGTTACGAAAGTGGCCACTGCTGATCCGAAGGAGATGGCCCAGATCGGTGCGGTTGGTGGTGTGTTTACGGCTCAAGCTCGAAAAGGGAGTGGAGCTGGAACGGGGCTTACTGATATGTTGGCTAAGACTAGCCGATTGCCGTCCAAGACTACGGTGTTGGGCATGGAGCAAGGGGGCTCGTGGCTGCTCTGGAGAGAGGGCATGAAGCCATTACTTAGTGTACAGAACAAAGGAAACGGCGGATTAGCTGTTCAGTCTTACGACGCCGCTGCGTGTGCTTGCAAGCCGTCAGACAGTGAAAATCTTCGCAAAGCAGGTCTAAAATGGGCTGCTGGACAGGAGGAATTAGCTGTGTTGAATAGCTCCATGCGTGCTTTTCGCTCACAGCATCAACGTCTTCCCCAGAGTCTTGATGAACTGACTCGAGACTTTCCCGCTAACACGATGTACGGTACGACAGACGGGATGAAGAAGGCTTTTACACCTGTGCGTAATTTACTTGCTTCACCTGGACAGGGAACAGGGAAGGCAGTAGATTTAGACGCTGACTCGTCGGCCGAAAGCAGTCCATTACTGGCATCGTCATTGCACGGACGACCTTTTCTGGGGCAACCGCTGCGAATTGTGGTGGACAAATCTAAGCACAGGCTCGCCCTGGTAAGTGGCAATGTACTTATTCGAAATTATCCTATCGGTTTGGGTGGAGAAAGAACACCAGAAGGGAAATTTGTGATTAGCGATAAAGTAGTAAATCCGAACGGTAAATCCAACGGTGAGTTTGGTAGTCGTGGAATGCAACTGTCTGCAACGAATTATGCCATTCATGGCACGAACGAGCCGGACAGCATTGGCAAAAATGAGTCGTTGGGTTGCGTCCGAATGGGTAAAGAGGATGTGGAGGAATTGTTTGCACTCGTACCTTCGGGTACGGAGGTGGTCATTGGTAACGGGGGATTGCCTGATCAAGTGCTGGTGCCTGGTTCTCGATTTACAAGTGAGCCGCAGCATGACCAGATGAATCCCCGCAAAACCTATCACTGGTTAAATTAACGTTTTGATGCTATTGCTACTTGGTGTTTAA
>NZ_WUDQ01000271.1:0-4926 GCF_009827695.1 Paenibacillus sp. OT2-17
CGGAAGGAGTACGCCAGGCGGTTGTAGTTGATCGACTGGACACGGCGGGACAAAAGTACTTATGCGCCTATGTTGCAGGTGCAGCTGAGAAAGACATGCTGCGAGATAAACTGGCTCAGCAGTTACCAGTCTACATGGTTCCAGCCCAAATCATTGTATTGGAACAGTTGCCATTGACCCATAACGGGAAAATAGACCGATCCAATCTGCCCGAACCAGATGAAATAGCACCGTTGGATAGCGTATATGAGGCACCACAGGATGAATTGGAAAAAACAATTGCTTTGATCTGGGAAGAAGTGATCGGTGTTAAACCAATTGGATTACACAACAACTTTTTCGAGCTTGGCGGGGACTCGATTAAAGCATTGCAAATTGCAATACGCTTAAATGCCAAAGGCCTGAAAATGGAAGTAAAGGACTTATTCCGTTACCCTGAAATTCACTTGATAGCACCGTTTATAAAAAAAATCACCCGTATCATTCCCCAGGGGATTGTAGAGGGTGAGGTAGAATTGACACCCATTCAACTCGATTTTTTTCAGCATCATCGGAGAGATCGTCACCATTATAATCAGGCGGTCATGCTGCAAAATGATAGAGGATGGAATGAATTATGGCTGAAAAACGCTATGGACAAGCTGGTAGCCCATCACGATGCATTACGCATCATCTTTGTGGAAGAGGAAAAGGGAGCCTCAGCCTATAACAGGGGAGTGAACGATGGTGAGTTCTTTACATTAACGAGCTATGATTTGACACAATCAAGCCAGCCTGAAGAAGAAATCCGACACATTGGCGATGAGCTGCAAAGCAGTTTGGATCTGCAACGAGGTCCTCTCATATGTTTGGCTTTATTCCATTTGTCCGGTGAAGATCATCTGATGATCGTTATCCACCATCTTATTGTAGACGGTGTGTCTTGGAGAATTTTGCTGGAAGATTTGGGCACCGCCTATGATCAGGTAGCTCGCGGTGAGACGCCGAATCTGCCTGCCAAGACGGATGCTTACAAAGAGTGGGCTTCAGGACTGACTACTTACGCCGAAAGTGTACAGGTACGCCAAGAAATCAGCTACTGGAACAATGTAGATTCACGCAGGATGCGTCGATTGCCAAGGGATCATGAAATCGCGGTTAGCCTGATACAGGATCGACGCCTAGCGGAGGTGGTACTCGGCAGGGATGAGACGGAAAAGCTGTTGAAGCATGTACATCATGCCTATCATACGGAAATGAATGATCTGTTACTTACAGCCTTGGGTCTGGCTTTTTATGATTGGAGCGGCTATAACGAAATCCCGATTTTGCTGGAGGGGCACGGCAGGGAGGAGATCATTAAAGATTTGGACATCTCTCGTACAGTCGGCTGGTTTACCTCCCTGTATCCTTTTGTAATCGAGGTCAACAGACCCGAAAATTTGGCCTATCAGATCAAAATGGTTAAAGATAAGCTGCGGCGGGTGCCTAATAAGGGCATCGGTTATGGTATTTTACGTTATTTGACCAAAGACCAGACTAAATCCGCTTCTCTAGTCGCAGCACCATTCCCGGAAATTAGCTTCAATTATTTGGGACAATTCGACGAAGAAAACAGCGCAGACATGCCTTGGCGTATTTCTCGATTAGCAGACTTAGCCAATGGTGAGAGAAGCCCGCGTGCGGAAAAGACGAATACATTTGACATTAACGGCATGATAACGAACGGAATCCTTCGGTTTGAATTTGAATATAACGGGCTTGAATATGGTGCAGCGACGGTAGAGCGATTAACGATCGGCTTTAAAAAACATCTATTGAATATTATCCATCATTGTTGCACTAAGGATCAGGCGGAGCGCAGCCCTACGGATTTTACATATAATCAATTGTCTATGGGGCAATTTGAACAAATATCAAGCCGATTATCAGATAAGCTGGGAAATCTGTTGAAATAAAGGATATCCGCAAGTTGAAACTCAAATTCTGCATGGATAAAGGAAAGGTGAACGATTTGGCACAGGTAAATATTAAAGATATCTATCCGCTGTCCCCGATGCAGGAGGGAATGTTGTTTCATTCCATCCTCGACGCAAAATCAGAAGCTTACTTTGAGCAGACCGTTATTACCTTTAATGAAGTGCTAGATGTTTATTTGGTTCAGCAAAGCTTGCAGCAACTCATGAATCGATATGATATATTCCGTACCATTTTTATGTATAAAGAAACAGAACGTCCGCTTCAAATTGTCTTGGAAGAACGTGATGCGTTGCCTGTTCATTTCGAGAATATCAGTGTTTTTCCCGAAGCTGAGAAAAGGGAGCATTTTACTGACTTTTTAAAGGGAGAGCGTCGAGTGGGTTTTGACTTGGAAAAAGATGTTCCGATTCGGCTTGCCCTGTTTGAATGGAGTGATGAGTCTTCCAGACTTGTCTGGAGTGTTCATCACATTATAATGGATGGTTGGTGCATGGGAACGGTAGCCCAGGAATTTTTCACCATCTATACTTCCCTTCGGTCCGGAGTGCCTGCACAATTGGATACGGTATATCCGTACAGCAGTTTTATTCAGTGGCTGGAGCAACAGGACAAGGAAGAAGCGACAGCCTATTGGCAGGGGTATTTAAATGGGCTTGAAAATGAAACGATTTTACCGGGCTATAACCGTCCATTGAATCCAATCTTCGAAGCAGACCGTTACACATGCAAGCTGGGGAAAGAATTGACTCAAGGAATGGAGAGAATAGCTAAACACTACCACACGACAGTCAGCACTGTATTTCAGACGGTATGGGGATTATTGCTTCAAATGTACAACCACAGCCGGGATGTTGTGTTCGGGTCCGTAGTATCCGGCAGACCAGATGAAGTTCCGGGAATTGAAAATATGGTGGGATTGTTCATTAACACAATACCAACACGCATAACCAGTGATGTGGACCAGAGATTTTCGGATCTGCTTATATCTGTGCAAAACTCCAACATCGAGTCTACTCAGTACTCTTATTCTTCCTTGGCAGATATTCAGAATCACACGGATTTGAAACAAAATTTAGTCCGTCATATTGTTGTTTTTGAGAACTATCCTTATTCAGAGGAGCTTATTCATGCGGAAAAAGGTCCTGATACACTTCAGGTCACCGACGTGGAGGATATTGTACAGACCAACTATGATTTTAATGTGATTGTCGTTCCTGGATCACAGTATGAAGTTACTTTTAGTTACAATCGGCTGGTTTACGTTGAAAATTGGATTAGGCTAATTGCAGCTCATCTTAAACGGGGACTGGAACAGATTGTTCAACAGCCGGATCTACTGATTTCCGATTTGGAATTTCTGACGACGGAAGAGAAAAGTCAGGTTTTATCCCAATTTAGCGGAGTACAGATCTCATATCCTTCTAGTGATACCATCCATCTTTGTTTTGAAAAACAAGTAGAAAAGACACCGAAGACAATAGCGGTTGTCTGTGAGAACTCCAGTCTGACTTATGCTGAGCTGAATGAACGTGCTAACCGACTAGCTCGTACCCTACGTAGTTACGGCACAACAACCGATCGGCTGGTTGGACTCATGACTGATCGTTCTATAGATATGGTGGTCGGCATCCTCGCTATTCTTAAAGCAGGAGGGGCATATGTACCCATCGATCCGTCATATCCAGAGGAACGTATCCGTTATATATTTGACGATTCCGGTGCAGACCTGCTTTTGACGCAAAGCCATCTTGTGGAAAAGGTCAAAGAGGCCGCTTTTGGAGGAAAAGTCCTAGTATTGGATGAAGATCCAACTATATATCACATGGAAGGGTCAAATCTGGAGGCTGTATCAGGAGCAAACGATCTAGCCTATGTCATATACACTTCAGGTACTACAGGACTGCCTAAAGGTGTAATGCTGGAGCACCATGGATTGTGTAACCTGAAAACGTATTTTGATGAAACATTGCAGATAAGTCCGTCAGATCGTGCCCTACTGTTTGCGAGCTACGCATTTGATGCTGCCTGCTGGGAAATATTCCAGGCGCTATTTTGTGGCGCGACACTTTACGTGCCTACTTCGGAAATCATACTGAACTACAACCAGTTTGAACAGTACATGGCGGATCATAAGATTACGGTGGCAGCATTACCTCCTACCTACGCCGTGTATCTAAACCCAGAACGAATGCCGGATCTGCGTATTCTGTTCACCGCTGGTTCCGCTTCCTCGATGGAGCTCGTAACCAAGTGGAAGGATCAGGTCTCCTATTTTAATGGTTACGGACCGACAGAAAACTCGGTAGCAACGTCCATTTGGCCGGTGTCGGAGCACCCCGGAGCAATCGATACCATTTCCATAGGACGTCCCGTACCCAACCACCGGGTGTACATGATCGATGCTCTTGGTCATCTTTTACCTGCTGGAATAGCAGGGGAGTTGTGTGTATCCGGCCCAGGACTGGCACGCGGTTACCTGCACCGCCCGGAATTAACGGCTGAACAATTTGTGACCAATCCGTTTGCAGGTGGGGAAGCGGGCTATGAACGCATGTATCGGACAGGCGACCTAGCAAGATGGATGCCTGACGGCAACATTGAGTACCTGGGCAGGATTGACCATCAGGTCAAAATTCGCGGTTACCGGATTGAACTGGGCGAGGTTGAGGCGGCTATGCTGAAGGCAGATCGCATGCAAGAGGCCATCGTACTGGCACATGCAAATAGCCAAAACCAACACGAACTGGTTGCCTACTACGTGGCGGAACGGGAAGTGACGGGGAGCGAGCTTCGCAAGATGTTAAATGAAGAACTCCCAAATTATATGGTCCCTTCACATTTCATTCAGTTGCAGAATGTACCTCTTACACCGAACGGTAAAATTGACCGTAAGGCGCTGCCGATACCAGAAGATCGTTTGGCCGACCATGTTGCACCGCGAACATGGATGGAAATAAAATTAGCAGA
>NZ_WUDQ01000272.1:0-4900 GCF_009827695.1 Paenibacillus sp. OT2-17
GGATATCAGTTTTAAGTGTGTCATTCGGTCCTTGGCTGGTTTGGATTCCATTGCTCAGGCGGCGGGCAGATGTAATCGCCACGGAGAAGATAGAATGAAGCAAGTATATGTCATTGACCATGAAGAAGAAGATCTCAAGCGATTAAAAGAAATCAGAATAGGTAAAGAGATTTCCAGAAAAATGTTCATTGACTTAAAACGTAACAAAACTTGCTTAGGCGGAAACGTATTATCAGCTCAGTCCATGGAAATATATTTTCAAAAATATTATTCCGAGTTAAAGACCGACTTAAATTATTTTATTCCTAAATTGAGAAAAAACATGACTGAACTATTATATGCCAATCGTATAGAAAATACTTATTTTCAATCTTATTGCAAAGAAAATGAGACGATTCTTCCATTATTCTTAGCGAATAGCTATAGGACGGCAGCGGACCATTTTCAAGTCATTGAGGATCATACTACCGCGGTAATTGTTCCTTATGGGGATGGAGAAAAAGAAGGAAAGGAGATCATCGCGGACCTAAAAGGACAGCAAAGAATAGCAGAACTTACCGATTTGTTACGCAGGGCAAAACAATTTACTATTAATATATTTAACTATTAGAGAGACCGATTAGATCAAAATAAGGGGTTAGTTTCTTTTTTGGATGGAAAAATATATGCACTAACCGATGGAGCTTACGATGACTGTTATGGCCTCAATCTTGAAAATGACAGTCTGCTTAGTGGATTTATCCTTTAAAAACTCTTTGATTGGGACTAGGGACTTATATTCTACATTGACTGACCCTGCCAAAAGTAATATTCTGGTACTGTGTTTAGAAAAAATAGTCATAGAAAGGAGGTAAATGCTAGTTGAGAAATGCGATCGAATTTAAAGTTTATGGAGATTATGCACTGTTCACAGATCCACTAACCAAACTTGGTGGTGAGAAATTAACTTATAGTGTTCCAACATATCAGGCGTTAAAAGGTATTGTCGAAAGTATTTATTGGAAGCCTACGATCATGATGGTAGTAGACAAAGTTCGTGTTCTTCATGCTATTCGGATGGAATCCAAAGGCGTTCGCCCCATCGAATATGGCGGTGGTAATACCCTTGCTAATTATACTTACTTGAAAGATCCCTGTTATGAGGTTCAGGCTCATTTTGAATTTAATCCGCATCGCCCCGAGATGGAATATGACCGTAATGAGAATAAGCATCATAACATTCTCAAGCGATCATTACTTGCTGGTGGGCGTAGAGATATTTTCCTAGGTACACGAGAATGCCAAGCTTATGTAGAGCCTTGTGAATTTGGTATAGAAGCAGGTTTTTACGATAACTATGGTGACATTCATTTAGGCAATATGGTACATGGAATTAACTATCCAGATGAGACAGGCAGGGACCAAATGGAAGTCCGTTTGTGGAATCCAGTAATGAAGGACGGAATCATTGATTTTATTCGACCGGAGGAATGCACACAAGTTCGCACAATAGCGAATATGCAACCTAAACGGTTTGATGAAAATAATGTTCAATCCGCTGATGAGTTGCTTGCGCAATGGGAAGGGTGGGGGAATTAAATGAGCTGGTTGCTAAATTTATATGAAACGTATGAATCTAATCTTGACCGTGTTGGTGTGATTGAGAAGAAACATAATGATCGTGAATATACATTGTTGCCTATTTCCCACACGACCCAAAATGCGCAGATCGAAGTCGAAGTTACAGAACAAGGTGATTTTCATTCAGCCAGGATATTGGATAAAAATGAGTTTAGTACATTGATTCCTTCTTCTGAAAAATCCGCCAGTAGAGCCGGCTCTGTCATATCACCTTATCCGCTGCATGATAAATTAAGCTATGTTGCCGGAGATTTTGTAGCATATGGTGGAAAAATAAAAAAAGAAGAACCATTTTCTGCTTATATTCAGCAGTTAGAAGGCTGGGCTACTTCAGATTATGCCACTTCAAAGGTGAAAAGCATATATCGTTACTTAAGCAAGCGCCGCCTGATTAAAGACTTAGTAGACGAGTCAATTTTATATCTTGATGCGGATCAGAAATTAATAAGTACATGGGACAAGAAGTACGAACCTATACATGGGGAAAAACCACCTATATTTACAGCGGTTCCTGGTGAACAAGAGAGCGTATTCATTCGTTTTAATGTGTACTCTCCAGATAAAGTTTTAGCTAAAGTTTGGGAAGATAAAGAAATGTATGATTCATTTGTTGGTTACTATAGCCAGTTGCTGGGAGAAGAAGACATTTGCTATGTTACTGGAAAGCAGCTCCCTAGCACAGACAAGCATGCCAATAAAATCAGAAATTCCGGGGATAAGGCGAAGTTGATTTCCGCCAATGATACGAGTGGATTCACGTTCAGAGGACGATTTGCCCACAGTCATGAAGCTGCAAGTATCAGTTATGAAGTATCTCAAAAGGCTCATAATGCCTTAAAATGGCTCATTAACCGACAAGGTAAAGTCATGGAGCAACGTGTTTTTCTAGTGTGGGGAAATGATGAACCGAGTATTCTGAATTTTACCGAAAATGATAATATCTTTGCAATGGGCTTGCCATCCAAGGCTAAAGAAATAAAAAGTCATACAAACGAAGAGTTTGCTTTTGAATTAGCCAAAGCGTTAACGGGTTATGCCAATACAATAGCTGTCAAATCTAATTCCAAAGCAAAAGTCAATATTCTTGTACTTGACTCAGCAACAACAGGGCGGATGGCTGTGATCTATTATCGTAATTTGGATAAAAAATTGTATTTTGAAAAGCTTATTCACTGGCATTCCACCTGTGTATGGCTTCATCGCTATCAGAAGGATGAGCAGGGTGAATATTTACAATTTTGGGGTGCTCCAGCAACGAAAGATATTGCTTTTGCAGCATACGGTTCAAAGGCTAATGATAAACTCGTTAAGGGTTTGATTGAACGAATGCTCCCCTGTATAGTAGATGGTCAAAACATTCCTCAGGATATTGTGAGGAGTGCTATTAACCGCGCCTCTAACCCGGTATCCATGGACAAGTGGGAATGGGAGAAAACACTGAGCGTGACATGTGCTTTGGTTAACCAACGGGAGGGATACAATGTGGCATTAGATAAAGAAAATATGGATCGCAGTTATTTATTTGGCAGATTATTGGCGATAGCAGATGTGATGGAACGAAGCGCATTAGACAAGGATGAGAAGCGATCTACGAATGCAATCCGATATATGAATGCATTCTCACAACATCCAGAAAGAACCTGGAGGACCATTCAGAATGCCTTACAGCCACATCAGGCCAGACTTGGTAAACGCTTAAGCTATTATTCCAATATGATTGATGAAGTGCTTCACAAAATCCCCTTCAACGAATTCAACAATAAACCATTGACCGGGAAATACTTGTTAGGACTCAGTAGCCAACGCTATGAAATCTACCATAATAATCATAAAAAAGATCTTGAGGGTAATAACGACAACAAAGAGAACAACACCTTAGACATGAATGAACAGCAGGAATCCTAAGTAACTTTAAAAATATGTAGGTACATTAAAGGAGAGTAATCATATGTCCGTGTTGGATCACAAAATTGATTTCGCAGTTGTATTGTCGGTTACTAGAGCAAATCCCAATGGCGATCCCCTGAATGGTAATCGTCCGCGGCAAAATTACGATGGTTATGGTGAGATTTCAGATGTGGCTCTGAAACGGAAATTGAGAAATCGTCTGCAAGACATGGAAGAGTCTATTTTTGTTCAATCGAATGATCGTAAATCGGATGCTTTTAATAGTTTAAGAGAACGTGCAGATGCCAATCCTGAATTGGAAAAATTCTTCAAGGGCAAGGAAGGATCAAGTGATGAATTTGCTAAAATTGCCTGTCAGGAATGGATAGATGTTCGTAGCTTTGGTCAAGTATTTGCGTTCAAGGCGGCGAGTAAGGGAGCAGGAGTGTCCGTTGGGGTAAGAGGGCCTGTATCTATACATACGGCAACCAGTATAGATCCTATTGATATTACAAGTATGCAAATTACAAAAAGTGTAAACTCCGAACCAGGGAGAGAAAGAGGTTCCGATACGATGGGGATGAAGCATCGGGTGGATTTCGGCGTGTACCTTTTCAAAGGAAGTATCAATACGCAGCTAGCTGAAAAAACAGGATTTACCAACGAAGATGCTGGAAAGATCAAGGATGCGCTGATTTCGTTATTTGAAAATGATGTCTCATCCGCTCGTCCTGACGGTAGTATGGAGGTTCATAAAGTCTATTGGTGGGAGCACAATTCCAAACTCGGAAAATACTCATCTGCTAAAGTACACCGATCTTTGGAAGTGAAACCGAAAGAAAATGTAAGTGCAATCGACAAATCTTTTGATACACATTATGAATGTATATTAACACCGCTCGAAGGCTTAGAGGTCCAAGAGTATGCAGGGCTATAACGAAGAAGATTATTTGCTGCTATCCGGTTTACAGCATTTTAATTTTTGTAGAAGACAGTGGGCGCTTATTCACATTGAGCAGCAATGGGAAGAAAACGTGCGGACGATTGAGGGCAATCATTTGCACAGGAAAGCCGATCAGCCCATGATTCGTGAAAAAAGAGGGGATAAGCTCATCGTACGCGCGTTACCTGTACATTCCAGAGAGCTTGGAATTACAGGAATCTGTGACGTGGTAGAGTTCATATGTGATCCCCTTGGTGTTCCGCTTGCAGGGGAGGAAGGTACCTACCTTCCTTTTCCTGTTGAATACAAGCGTGGCAAACCAAAACGAAATGACTCGGATCATGCACAATTGGTCGCACAAGTGATGTGTCTTGAAGAAATGCTCGTGTGTGAGATTTCAAAAGGCTACTTTTATTACGATGAGATCAAACACCGTGTAGAAGTCATCAT
>NZ_WUDQ01000273.1:0-4899 GCF_009827695.1 Paenibacillus sp. OT2-17
CTATCTTATAAATCAGCTTTTCTGTTCCGCCAAAAATCCGATCCGTCCGATTGGGTTCATTCGAGAATACATGATACATATAGGTGCCCACTGGCTTTACCAAGAGCAGCAATATGACGATCACAATTCCAATTTGAAGCAGCTCCATCCTTTATTCCTCCTTCAAAATGCTCCTGCGTTTGGAACAACAGACCTGCTTCCAGAGCACCAATTGTGTGCACACGTTTGCGAAAACCCGCTACCTATGATGCTTAATATTCAGATCTGTTGTTCCCGCCCGCTCTATCCCCTATAGCTGACTAGAACTTTTCAGGGTTCAGGAGTGCGTAGATTAAATACATAAACACAATAGCCGTAAGCCCAAGTATAACGATCATCCTCTTCGTCCTCCTTTAGAGGTCTGCGCATCACACCAGCGTACAAACAGCAGTATCACTCCATAACTCACAGCCATGACGAGCAGCATGTATATATCCATCATGTTTATACCCTCCGTATCGGTCCTCAGATCGCCATTCTTATTTGATCATAAAATCATAAAACAACTATGTTATAAGTGCTTATCCGTTCAGCAGAAAACCCACCTCTCCGTTCAATGTGTAGATCACATGATCCGCTCCCAATCCCCGATAAATTCCTTGTGGATTACAGCCGTGCGTAATAACATAGATCGATTCCGATGTTAGCGGCCGACATATTTGCAGGAAACGGCACGTCAGATTCAAGCTGTTCTCGAACAAATACACACTACCAATTTCTTTTTTTGGAAAATTCCATTTTCCCGCTTGCATGGTATTGATGCGGACAATGTGCTCCACACCCATTTTTTTGAGCTGTCGTTCCTCCTGGGCGCTATTCGTGAGAACTGCAAACGCCAATTTTTTGAAAATAAGCAATTTCACAAAACTTCTGCCCGCTTCATTCGGTGCAGTGACAATAATTAACCGACCTTCCATCAGTAGCTCCTCTCCCGGTATAAAAAGACAACAAAAAGAAGCCGAAGGAAAAAGGCTTTCCTCCGGCTTCTTACATATCCATGATAAAATAAACCATGGCTGCACACGGCGGTTTGTTGCCTCTCCCTGTACGCTTACGAGGTTAGCTGTCGGATTCGGACGTGAGAGTCGCCCTATTTCTGGCACTTGACCTGAAAATTCACCCCATGAGACACACGGCTTCCGAAGCCGTACAATCTCGATTGGTTCCCCCGCTTTTGCAACTGCAAAATTCAGCGCTATAGACATTTCGTTGTTGCTTCATTCAAGTTAATTTGAAATTACGTCTTGAATCATACACCCGCGCATGGAAGACTGTAAAGCTCAACTGCGGGGTTATAAATCGGCCTTTAGAGCCTAGAATATTAATAATAGCGCTTACAATGCAACTATGCTTCTCACAGCTCCTTCAATCTCTGTTTTTCATCCCTTTTCGAAAATGACAAGCATGTCAATATTGGCGTAGGGTAGAGCGTTTTTGGCCTTTTTTTGTAAAAAGAGAAGAAAATACGCTATATGTACCAGCTAAACACCGATTGAACCCGCTTTTATAAGAAGAAACACCTTAATTCGCTCCATTTGCGGTGCGATTTACTGTTTTGAACAAAATACGATTTTACAGCGGCTAAAGGCTTGATACAGCTTTTCCAGACTTGCAACCTTGCTTTTAATTGCTTACAATTTAATTGCTGAATATTGAATAAGGAGAGATACTATGACCGTTTATGAATATGATGCGCACACCCTGCAAGGGAAACAAATTCCGTTATCCACATATGAAGGGAACGTTCTGCTTATCGTGAACACTGCCAGCAAATGTGGGTTAACCCCCCAATACAAAGCGCTACAAGAGCTATATGACCAGTACCATGAACAGGGGCTCGAAATTTTGGGATTTCCCAGCAACCAATTTGCCAAACAAGAGCCAGGTTCCAGCGAGGAGATTTCCGAGTTTTGCCAGATCAATTATGGTGTTACCTTTCCGATGTTCGCCAAGACAGATGTCAATGGCGATCAAGCGCACCCCTTATTTCGTTACCTGACCCAAACTGCTCCGGGGGTATTAGGGTCCAAAGCGATCAAATGGAATTTTACTAAATTCTTAATTACACGAGAAGGTAACGTATTTAAGCGCTATGCACCGCAAACCACTCCAGATAAGCTGGCGGGAGATATAGAGAAGCTTTTGCAGCAAAACTGACATCCTTCTTTATCAGTTAATAAACGACCTATTGTCTACCGTTGCTTCTGTGGCTAAAGGATATAACGAAAAATGCTTAACGAAAAATGCTTAACAAAAAAAGCATCCCTTCACGTAAACCGTGTCAGGATGCTTTTTTAACTGAGTCTTGCATATAATGCGGTCGAGAGGACTCGAACCTCCACGGGCGTACGCCCACTACCCCCTCAAGATAGCGTGTCTGCCATTCCACCACGACCGCAAATCATAATGTAATGAGGCAACAGATTTATTATACTCTCTCATCAACTATTTGTAAACAAAAATATAATAATTATTTTATACGTTATTTTAACTAACATATATGAGCGATAAGAATATTTAATTTGACACAAAAGCTATTTAAATGTAAATATATATTACATATATTTCGAATATTTTTCGTTATCCCCAAGTAAAAAGTAAAATAACATAACATAAGGATTCACTTCGAGGAGGCGAACCACCTTGTATAAAGGCAACCGCTTGCTGAACTATGCATTATTGTTGGACCCTTCCCTACCTGTTGGTGGCTTCACCCGTTTTAACGGACTGGAGAAACTATCGCGTAACGGACATTTGAACAGTCTACAAGACCTGGAACATTACATGCTGGATGATTTGTATCCTCAATTTACAACCGTTGACGGCATGGCTATCAAAAGTCTGTATGTCGCCATCCAGCAGAATGACAGTTGGCGGATCGCCCTCATTGATAAGATGCTGCATACCCAACGTCCCTCCTGGCAGCATGTGAAGGAGTTTCGTCTATCCGGTCAGCGTCTGCTCAAGCTCGCTAAGGCTCTTTATCCTTGGCTTGAATTTGACCAGTTGGAATCCATACTCATTCAATACAATGCGATTGGCACACTCGCTACCGTTCACACCTGGATTAACTTCCTCCTCGGAAACGATGTAGAACAGACCGTTCACGGCTATCTTAGCGCAGCGGTGTCCTTCTGTGTGGAAGATGCCTTCAAGCTACTCAATCCTCCTTATGAGGAAAAGAACCCTCTTATGGAGCGTATGACAAGCGAGCTCCTCTCTGCCTGGAAGAAGCTTAACCAACCTGAGCCAACTGCATCTCAGCGTCGCTTTCTTCACAGACATTGGTCCAGCTCCTACATCACTCTACCTCTTTATATGAGCCATAATAACCAATTGGATGAACCTAGACTGTTTTCCTCCTCAGGTCTATTCAAACGCCTTCCAGCATCCCCCTGATGCGTAGCTTCGCCAATGTGGTCACAACACGAAAAACACTCTGTCCCTTTCCTCAGGTGGCAGAGTGTTTTTTATCCACATATAATCGCAATTCACACCATTAGCAGACTCTAGACGGATTATCAGAACCACCTAGCACTTAATTAAGTAATTAATTCAACAAAATGACGCATTTACGATTGTAAAAACACGTATAAAAGTGTATCATAGTGTCAGATGGTTAATTCTAACATGTTTACTGATGATTATTATAACACACCAATTATTCCGCAAGAATCCGTAAGGGGCGATTTCTCTTGAATAACAAAATGCCTGTCACCTCCTTCGGGTGGGCCATCAAACAACGGCTTGTCGAACTTCGACTGGATCAGAAAACATTTTGTGAGACACACAATATTCCGCCTTCACGCTTGTCCAATCTGATTCACGGCACCCGCAAAGCACAAAGGTACAGAAAACAAGTTGCTGCAATTCTGAACATCGACGATAACGATTATAAGGAGGCACCGCACTCTAAACCTAACAAGCATTCCAGTTACATATAGGTCATTCCATATCACCAAGAAACCAAATAGACCCGTAAAGCGAACCCCACTCGTTCGTTTACGGGTCTTCAACCCAGACGATCTTTAGCCAAAAAATTATTCCGGCTTTGTTTTATCCTTCTCACTTTTTTGCTTACGGTATTTCGCAAATTCAACATATTCTAAAATAAAATTCTGTTCTTCCGTCTCAAGATCTTCTGCCTGGCAATTCAGTGGCCCCATCACTCCAAAAAAATAAGCAGCCTTCTGCTCCTGAAGTACGCCTTCTCCTGGCTTAATCCCTTTCATTAACCAATCGAGCGATACATTAAAAAAGTCCGAAATCTGAATCAAATGGGTGGTACCCGGCGTTGTTTTACCCCTTCTCCAATCACCGAGATTCCCTGAACTGATTTTAAGTTTTTCACAAAATGCCTTCTTGGTCATTCCGCGATCCTTAATCAAAGCTTCAATCCGCTGATAAATAGTTTGATCTCCCAAAATGTTTCCCCTCCGACACAGTAACTTTTTCTGAAATAATTTTCATTTTTCAGCCTTACTCATTAGTAATCCTCATGAAATCCTAAGCAACCATTACCCCATAGTAGAATTACGCTGGTTTTTCTCTTTACGAAAGCGGGTAAATTCAATATACTCAAGTATAAAATTTCTTTCCGCCTCACTAAGCGGTTCCCCCTGGCAATTCAGTTGCCCTGAAGCGCCAAAAAAATAAGGGTCTTGCGACTCCTTTAGCACCTCACCCTGTACATCTCGACCCAGCATGATCCAATCCAGACTGGCATCAAAAAACGAAGCAATTTCAATGAGTTTATTCGTGCCCGGCGTCGTTTTTCCTCTTTTCCAATCCCCGAAGTTCCCTGTACTAATGCCTAACTGCTGGCAGAACGCCTTTTTCGTCATTCCCCGTTCCTTGATG
>NZ_WUDQ01000274.1:0-4879 GCF_009827695.1 Paenibacillus sp. OT2-17
AACTTGCCATAAACATCAAATATCCCCCATGCTTGATTAAACTAAAACACGAATCTAAGCATTTTTTGAAGTCCCCTGTTTCATTAATAGCGGACCCAATTAGGGTTACAATATCAAAGGCTTCTTGAGGCAAATCGGAATCGAATATACTCCTGCATAAAACTTTTGATGGATTCGGATGCTGCTCCCTCTGTTGTCTATACTCAAATATCTCGCAAATACTTTCGTCAATATCAATGCTGGTTAAACCACCTCTTCCCTTAAGCCAATATCCAAGGTAATCGTCCCAATCTCCAGTTCCGATACCAACATTACATACTTGGATTTCATCAAAAATATCGAATGTCTTCTTTACGTTATCTCTTGTCACCAACTGTGTGTGAAGGCACTGTGGAGAAGAGTTCCATTCCCCCGCATTCGGACCTTTGAGTTCCAGATAATATTGCAGTAATTTCTCATCTTCCTTATTCATTGATAATGCCCCCATCATTAAGTTATGTTTGGTTTGTTCAATTCGATTAAATACAAACAAAAATTGCTCTTCCAACTTTATGCCTTTCTCACTTGATATTTTGCTTACAATGCATTCTTCACCCCATATATAGAAGGTATCGTCTTCAATCATAACCGTTTCTGCAAATTTCCTGCTTAAGCTTGGATTTTATAAGGTAGTTTTGATTGGAAACTTTGTGTCGATGTACATTGAATCAAACAGGATTAAGTATTCTGTCTCTGAAAATGGATCAAATAATTAAAAAAAGTTTGTGTCGCTGTGCGGCGACACAAACTAAATCCATAGAGATACAAATATCATTATTTAACTTTTCTTAATCATTCATCTTTATGTTTTAGTTTCACTTTAACTTCATTAAAAAAAGCCGTTGTATTCCATACATTGAGACCAAAGTATCCTTCTTTATAAGTTTGATCTTTTGTGTCGATAACTAATTTATTGTTCAAATAAACCTTAGTGATATTGCCTTGCGCTTCTACTTTGAGATGATAATCTGTATTTGGCTGTAAATCCAGTTTTCCATCATTGTTATATGTCGCAATTTCATATCCGGTCCCATCAACCAATTTAATTAATTTTACAACATTATTTTATGTGTCTCTATTAAAGCAACTTCAAGAGTATTTCCTCGATCTCGGCAGGATTAGTTGCATTTTGAAAACGTTTAACGAATTTTTCTTCTTGAAACAAACTTGTTAAGTTCTTTAAAAATGAGATGTGCATCTTAGGATTTTTTACTACAAGTACCATTACAATTTCTGCGTTGACAGTTACATCAGATCCCCCCATATCCTCGAACTCTATGCTATTATCTAAAACTGCAACGGCAATAGCAGTTTCGTTAACGAATTCTTTATTTGTATGTGGAATTGCTATTCCAATTGTCCCCATGTTGATTCCGGTCGGATATTCGATTTCACGTTGAAGCAAAGATTCTGTATATCCTTTTTTGGCATAATTTTTCTCTTCTATCTTTTTTCCAAAGCTTTTGATAAGCTCTTCCCTCGAATCGTAACGTGCGTGCAGTTGAATTAAATCCTGATCAAACACGAGTCCATTTATCGTTTTTGCGCTCATAATAATTACTCCCTTTTATAAAAATCGGAAAACATAGATATCTTTTTAATAATCCGTACCATATTTTTTGATGATACTATGGATATCCATTGCACTTTGGGCTTGAATGATAGCTTCACAATCATCTTTACTTTCAACAAGTTTCATTAACTGAACCAATGCCCTTAAGTGCTGTTGTTTATCGACAGCGGCTATGATAATAACGATGTTTATCGGCCTATTTCTTGCAAATTCAACGCCTTGCTCTAAACGGAGCAAGCTCATAGCTACTTCGTTTACCCCACTTTCGGGACTATCATGAGGAATTGCCACATTTGGGCTAATAATGATATACGGATCTTCCACATCGTAATGTTGGATCATAGCTTCTACATAAGAAGGTTGGATACTCCCTTGAAGCAGCAGCGGTAGCGCCCCTAATCGTATAGCCTCTTCCCAAGATGATACTGAAGGAAGCAATGTAATATTCGCCGGCGTTATCAGGTCATGCAAATTTGTCTTTTGTAATTCGGGTTGTGATTTGAAAGACAACGAGTGATGGCTTGTAAAGTAGTGTTGTAATTCCTTTGCAAGAAGTTGCCTGTTCTGAACGGTTGCATATTTCTCAACGATCTCCAGAATATTTTTCAAACTTAATTCAGATGGAGTGAATCCATGCAATAATTCCATCACTTGTTTTCGTAGAGAGATCTTTTCTTCCTTTTGTAATATTGGCTTGACTATAAATAGTCGTTTGTTCGTTTGCAGATATACGGAAGAAAAAACAATGTCATATTCCAAATCATACATCTTGAATTCTCTCACAGATAAGGAATCCAAAAAAATGAATTCAGGAAATAAATCATTCAAAGTAATTAGTAAAAGCTTAGAAACGGATACTCCGTTAGCGCAGACCACTACTGCTTTTGTTTTACTCAGAATGCTGTCTCCTTGCTTTGTTAACCAACCGCCTATCAGCATCGTTAAATAAGTGCATTCACTATCTGGAATATCACAGCCAATGTAATCAGCTAAAGGTTTTGCTGACTTTTTTACAAGGTGGTGCAGTTCTATGAATTCACTATTAATTGTTTCTTTTAGTGGATTAGTAATAGTAATTTTGTATTTAATGCGATAATATGCAGGTTTTATATGCAGCATGATCATATGCAACAACTGCTTTTTGTCTTGTAAGAGGATGCAGGACATTTTCTCAAATCGCTCCAGCATCTTTTTCAATGCCTGATTTAAATCTGATACAATGTCTTCCCCAAGGAGCTCAGATGAGGAAACATTCGTCGTAAGAATTTGCAGTGTGATGAATAATCTTTCCTCGGTCGGGATATGCACCAAATCCGATAGTAGTTCTTGAACCGCTTGGTACTCCTTGGTATCCGATAATTCTTCATAGCTAATATGAGAGGAATTTATTGTTTTCCCAAGTTTGATTCTTCGCAGCAAGATCAGTAGGATATGCGGCAAAGTTTTCATCTTATCATCTGTAAATTTCAAGCTCAGATGGCTTTCAATCTTTTCAAGACGTTCATGAATCTGTTGCACTTCTTTTTCAGTGATCTCTGCTAACTGTTGAACCCATTTTTCCCCATTGTACATGTGATGAATTTTGTTAACGACATCAATCAATAACTTTCTTTTTTGAAATTCAACACCCTCAATTGAGTAACCAGATAACCGGGAATAACGGATACTAAGATCATAAGGTTCGACTAATTCTTGTGCTGCTTTTAGATCATTTAGTATGGTATTCTTGCTTACGTAAATGGAACTGGTAAAATGAAATAAAGATAATTCTTCACTACGACTCAGTAGGATCAGAATAATAAGTTCTACTCGCTCTGCTTCAGAAAAAATATATTTTTTTGTCGAAGGCTTGTTTACTTCATTAGGCACAGCAGAGAAGAGAGTAGCATCAACAATAAAAACACCCTGTTTATTCCGTTCAATTTTTGGTAGGCGTTGGCCCTCTAACCAGTCATTGATTTTTTCAAGGCTGTAACTGATTTGCCTGCGGCTTAAACCATACTTATGTTCCAAGTTCTTACTCTTCACACTTGGATTTGATAACAATTCTTGCAGCAAGCTGCTGCTTCTATCATCAAGCTGCATGGCTCTCTCTCCTCCTTCCTTGTTAATAATAATATTGACAGCTCCAGAGGATTATATAAGAGGCTTCAAGTTTAGGTCGTATTCAAATTACTCAATTTAATCTTTGCTCTTGGAGGCGCTCTGTGAAGAATCGAAATTTTGTTCTGCCTCAAATCAAACGTTTATTCCAAATTAGCATGTCTTAATTTCATGTCATCATAGGTTTCATTAAAATTAGCTACCCATTCCAAAACAATCGCATCATACAAGAGAAGACTTAATTGCTCAAATGCCGATCCCATTGGTTGAATAGAAGATTCCATTAAATCAGTATCCGTTTCTTTATTGTCAACATTAATTAAAAGCATGTAATCAGCTAGTTTCCCCAAAGTCGACTGCGAATTCGTTGTATTAAGAATTACCTTTGCTCCTGATTGCTTTGCTTTTTTTGCATTTACTATTAGACCAGCGGTTTCTCCTGAACCAGAACCAATAAATAAAATATCCTCTGCTTGAATGCTTGGAGTAGTAATATCACCAACAATATAAACCGTTTTACCTAAGTGCAACAGTCGATTAGCGAAAGCACGGATCGCTAAACCTGATCTCCCTGAACCAGCAAGGAAAATCCGCTTTGTATTATACAAGACTTGTAGAATTTGTTCACTTTCACCAACATTCATTAAGGAAATACTTCTTTCTAATTCTTTCATAATGACTTCCATTTGTTTAATTAATTTGTCCATAAGTTCACCTTCAGCTTTCTGGATACATGATTACCTTGCCGATAAGTTCTTTTCTTTCCATTAATCGTTCAAACATTTCTGAACCTTCTTCAAGCGGTATACGATGTGTAATCATTTTTTTAGTATTTAATCTGTTATTGTGCATAAAGTGAACAGTCGTTGCCCATTCCTTACCTGGGAATGGTGCGGATACACAACTCCATGATCCCCACACGGTTAACTCACTTCTTAGGATTTTTTCAAAATAAAATCTTTCCATCGCAACGTCTGCATAAGGGATACCTAGGAACACAACTCCGCCGCCTTTTTTGGCGTAACCAAACACAGTTGCTGCTGTATGGGGCGTTCCAGCTGCTTCAACTACAATATCTGCATTCATGCCATCCGTATATTCAGCGACCTTTGTCAGAACATCTTCATTCAGAGAATTTATCGTATAATCGGCGCCTAATTCCTT